>NZ_JAQVNX010000027.1 GCF_028702905.1 Methanofollis sp. | reverse complement strand
GCCGAAGAGGAGATCAGGAACCTTGCAAAGTTTCCGGAGGAGAACCCGGGCCCGGTCATCAGGGTGAGCCGCACCGGACGGATCCTCTATGCCAACGAGGCGAGCAGGAGCCTCCTTGAGACGTGGGGGACAGGGGTGGACGGGACCATCCCGGAGTCATGGCAGGAGATCGTCGCCGAGACGCTGGAGACCGGCCGGAGGCGGAGCAGGGACGCGGCGGCGAACGGGATCGACTACACGCTCACCTGCGTCCCGGTGGCCGAGGGCGGATATGCGAACCTCTACGGTGTCGAGATCACCGAGAGGAAGGCGATGGAGTGCGCCGCACAGGAGGCGAACCGGAAGCTCAACCTCCTCAACTCCATCATCCGCCACGACCTCCTCAACCAGATCACCGTCCTCCAGGGGTACCTGGAACTGGCCGGTCTCGACGACACCGCGTTCCCCTATCTCGGGAGGCTCGTCGAGACCTCGGAACGGCTCAGGCGCCTCGCCGAGTTCACGCGCGATTACCAGGAGCTCGGGGTCAGGGGACCGACCTGGCAGGCGGTCGGGGATGGGATCAGACGTGCCTTTACCCAGCGCTCCCCCCGGGGGATCGCCTTCGAGGCGGAGATTGACCCGGCACTCCATATCCTCGCCGACCCCCTCCTCGAACGGGTCTTCTACAACCTGGTGGACAACACCGCCGCTCATGGCGAAGACGCGACGAGGATCCGTTTCGGCGTCGCGACAGCGGAAGAGGGCATCACCCTCATCTACGAGGACAACGGCGTCGGCGTGTCTGCTGCGGATAAGGAGGAGATATTCAGGCGCGGGGCCGGGAAGCACAGCGGCCTCGGGCTCTTTCTCTCGCGGGAGATCCTCTCCCTCACCGACCTCGCGATCAGGGAGACGGGTGTGCCGGGAGAAGGGGTGCGCTTTGAGATCGCCGTCCCGAAAGGGCGATACAGATATGCGAAGACGACGCCGGACCGCCAACCTTTTTGTGACGCCGGACGATAGGAGATGCAATGGCAATCCATGTCCTCGCAATCGCCGGGAGCCCCCGCCGGCACGGGAACTCAGAGACACTCCTCGACTGGGTGGTCGCCGCCATGGAGGCGGAGGGGGCCGACGTCGAGGAGGTCGCCCTCGACGAGGTGGACGTCAACCCCTGCCGCGGCTGCAATGCCTGCGAGACCCTGAATAAATGCGTCCAGAGGGACGATCTCGACTGGCTCGGCCCGGAACTCCTCGACGCCGATTGCGTCGTCCTCGCCGCCCCGATCTACTGCATGGGGATCTGCTCGCAGGCGAAGGCCCTCATCGACCGTGCGCAGGTCTTCAGGTCGAGGAAATATGTCCTCAAACTCCCGGTCGTCCCGCCCGAACGGAAGGGAAAACGGCCCGGCGTCTTCCTCTCGACGGCCGGGCAGAAATGGGACCATGTCTTCGATGCGGCGGTTCCGAGCGTGAAGTGTTTCTACCACGTAATGGAGATCAGGGACAGCGACATCTCCTATCTGATGGTGAACGGTGTCGATTATGCCGGCGAGATCGAGGGCCACCCGACGGCGAGGGCCGACGCGGAGGCACTTGGCAGGGAGCTCATGCAGAAACTGAAGGAGCGGTTCGGCGATGACAGTTAAGGTCCTCGGCATCTCGGGAAGCCCGCACAGGCACGGGAACACCGAGACACTCCTCGACGCCTTCCTCGAAGGGGCCGGGGAGGCGGGTGCGGATGTCAGGAAGGTGGTGCTGAGAGAACTCTCGTACACGGCGTGCCGCGGCTGCAATGCCTGCCACAAGAGAGGGGACTGCATCGTGAAGGACGACCTGACCTGGCTTTTCGAGCAGATCCTGGAGGCCGACGTCCTCGCCCTCGCCTCGCCGATCTACTCGATGGGGATCACGGCCGAGATGAAGGGACTCATCGACCGCGGGCAGTTTCTCTGGGCGCAGAAGTTTGTCTTGAAGACCCTGTTCTTCCCTGACGAGCATATCAGAAGGCACAAGGGAGTCTTCATCTCGACGGCCGGGCAGAGCTGGGACTATGTCTTCGATTCGGCGTACCCCATGATGACGGCCTTTTTCAACGGGACCGGATTTGAATACTACGACAATATCATCGCAAACAACATGGACGAGTACGGCGGGATCAGGGGTCATCCGACCGCTCTTGCCGACGCAAAAAAGAAGGGGGAGGAGATTGTCGCCGAGGTGCTCTCCCTGATCTCTACAGGTACGTCAATGCGGCGATAAGTGCGGCGAAGGAGGCGACGAAGAGCACCGCAAAGACCCGCATATCCCAATCCAAAACTTTTCTTCCGTCGAGGACGCTCACCGGCAGCATGTTGAAGGCGGCGAGCATCGCGTTGATCTGGACGCCCATGATGCCGATCAGCCAGAGGAGCATGTTTTCGAGAGCGCCCCCCGCGAGGAAGACGCCGAAGAAAACGCCGCAGAGAGCCAGGTTCGTCACCGGCCCGGCCGCCGAGATGATGCCGTTCTCGCGCTTTGTGGTGGAGCCGTAGATCATGGTGGCGCCGGGTGCGGCGAAGACGACGCCGACGAGGGCGGCGAGGACGACAGCAACGACGAGCATGGTGTTGTCCTTCTCGAACTCGGCCCAGTAGCCGAAGTGCATGGCCGCGAACTTGTGGGCGAGTTCGTGGAGGACGAAGCCGACCCCGACGGTGAGGAGGGAGACGACGAAGTAGAGCAGGAAGCTTGAGAGCGCGATCCCGCCCCGGACATAGAGGAGGCTGAAGGCGACGGCGATGGCGACCCAGGCGATGAGGAGGTCACGCCGTTCCCGCCGCGGGATTCTTTCGAGCATAGAGGATCGTGCGCCTTCCGGAGGTATATCCCTGTGGGTCGGCACGGTTTTGAACCAGGAAGGCAATCCAACAGGCATGACACTCGATGAGATCAGGAGGGAGATCGATGCCGTGGATTCCCGGATCATCGCCCTTATCGCCGAAAGGCAGGCGATAGCCGGGCGGATGGCCCACGAAAAGTACCTTGCCGGGGCCCCGGTCAGGGACGAGGGGAGGAGGCGGGCGCTGCTCGAACGGGTCTTCAACGAGGCGGTGGAAAAGAACATCAACCCGGTGCAGGTGCGGACGATCTTCGAGATACTCATCGAGATGAGCGAAGAAAGGCAGCACGAGTGCACGGGGGAGGGGAACCTCCCCTGATCATTCGGTGCCGTGGACGAAGGCCCCGGCGGTGATCCCGCCAAGGGAGAGGGCCTTCGCCCGCGCCTTCAGGTCTGCAAAGACGCGGCCTTCGAGGGCCTCGCGGTAGATGCCAGCCATCTCCCGGGCATAGACCGGCCCACGCCGGCGGGCGTCGATGGCGATGCCGCCGACTCCCGCAGCGACGAGGGCGGGGAGGCGGTCGATGAGACAGGTCTCGACGGCGTTGCCGATGGAGGTCCGGCATTCCCCGGCGGGCCAGAGGGGGAAGGTCATCCCTTTCTCGTCCCTGATGCCGAAGGCGGCGCCCCCGCACCCGGCAGGGCACCCGAGGGCGGTGGCGGGTGGGCAGTCCTCGGTGACCATCGCCTCGGCGACGCCCTGCACGACGACCTCGACCGCAGGGGCCGTGTCTGGGAGACGGGCGACGAGGGCCCTGATATCGTCACCCGAGAGTTCGGGGGAGAGGGTGAGGAGGGCGAAGTCGCCGTGGGCGGCGACGGCATCCGCGTTCCAGATGTTGAGGCCCGACGCCCCGTAGATGGGCATGCCGGGTATGGCCGCCCTGATCGCCCCGGCGCAGCCGTGTCCCTCGACCATGACGCCGGCGACGCCTGCCTCCGCGGCCTGACCGAGGAGGGAAAGGGCGGCGTTAAGGAAGGTGCGCCGCACGATCTTCGGCCATTTCCAGACGAGGGGGACGCCGGCCGCAGCCCTGACGGCAGAGGCAAGCGCGTCCGCGGTGCACTCCGCGGGCTCGAAGTAGATGCGTCCTGCACCGGCGGCCGAGGCGGCCTCGACGCCTGCGGCTGTGTCCGTGTAGACGGAGAGCACCGGCTTTTTCTGTTCCGCAGTCTTCCCTCCGGCCTTCGGCGCGGCGAGGAGGGTGGAAAGCCGCACACGGGCGGCGGCGATCTCGGCGGCGGGCGGCCGTGCCGCCTCGCAGAGGGCCTCTCCGGCCGCCTCAAGGAGGCTCCGCCGCAGGGCGTTGAGGTACGAGGGAGGGGCAAAGAGCCCGCCCGGGTAGGCAAGGTCGAGGTCGCCGACGACATAGGGCGTGCCGCCTGTGCGGCAGAGCTGCTCCGCGATCTGGTCCGCCGTCAGCGGCCGCGTCCTTGCCTTTCCCATCGGTTCGTCGCCCCGCACGGTGACTCGCACCGCCCCCCGGCGCCGGGACGGCGTGCAGACGGCCTCGACGACCGGCGTGCCGTCCTCTTCCCAGCTGACAGAGGCGTCGATCCTGACAGCCTGCCTCTCCTGCCGCAGGATCTCCTCCGCCCATGACTCGAAGGAGGCGCGGCGGGTGATGGAGACGACCGCACCTATCGGCGCAGGCTGCGGCAGCCTGACCCACACGCCGTCCCTCCCGCTCTTCGGTGTCCCCCGCACCAGGCAGCCGAACTCTCCTTCAGGGGAGGAGACGGCGATGCCGTCCCCGTTCTCCGGGGCAAGCGACCCGGAAAGGGCGACCGTCGCCTCCATCCGGATATTCGAGAAGGCGACGACCCGGCCGATCGCAACGCCGCGGTTGTCAGGGCGCTCGGGGCCGATCACGCCGCGGTTCCTCTCACCGCAGAGGTACCCGGTCGTGAAGCCGCGGGTGAAGGCGAAGGCGAGGGCCTCTTCGTCACGGGGCGAGGGAGTCCAGCAGCCTTCCGCGATGGCGTCGAGGGCGCGGCGGTAGACCGCGGTGACGACCGCCACATAGGCCGGCGCCTTCATCCTCCCCTCGATCTTCAGGGAGGAGACGGGCGCCGCGACGACGCGGTCGAGGACCGGGTACAGGCAGATGTCCTTTGTCGAGAGGAGGTAGCGGTGGGGGAGGCGGACAGGCTTCATCCGGACGGGCCTGCCGTACCGGTCGTACTCCCCCTGCATCAGGGCATAGGGTTTCCGGCAGGGCTGGGCGCATGCCCCCCTGTTCCCGCTCCGGCCGCCGATCACCGAGGAGAGGAGGCACTGGCCAGAGTAGGCATAGCAGAGCGCACCGTGGAGGAAGACCTCCAGTTCGCACCCTGTCTCCTCAAGGACAGGACGCATCGCCTCGATTTCTGCAAGGTTCACCTCGCGGGCGAGGACGACGCGGGAGCACCCGGCCTCCGCCGCCCACCTGACGCCCTCCGCCGTGGTGACCGTCATCTGGGTCGAGGCGTGGATGACGAGGCCGGGGACGAGAGCGCGGGCAAGACGGAGGAGGCCGACGTCCTGGACCAGGACGGCGTCGACGCCGATCTCGTAGAGGAAGAGGAGATAGTCGGCAAGGGCCGGGAGTTCGGCGTCGTGGACCAGGGTGTTGACGGTCACGTGCACGGCGACGCCGCGGATATGGGCGTAGTCCACGGCCTCCTGCAGGGCATCGTCGTCGAAGTTCGCCGCGAAACGCCGGGCCGAGAAACGCGTCCCGCCGAGGTACACGGCGTCCGCTCCCGCGGCGACGGCCGCCTCCAGCGCCTCCATCGAGCCAGCAGGGGCGAGGAGTTCGGGGATCTTCACCGGTTTCGTGTGCATAGATAGGGGAGAAGGGGATAAATCCCTTTCAGAGGGGGCACCGGGACTCCGCACAGGAGAGGTTGCGTCGGGAGATCATAGCAGGCAAAGGAAGGGATTGGAGATACATCAAAGGACCATATGGGCCTTCTGAGACATTTCATAGACATTTATCGGAGATAGACCCCAAAGAATAGGGTATCATGACCGACACGAACACGTACATAAACCAGTTAGCGCAGACACGAAAGGATCTGGAGGCCTTCGATCCGGAAGCCTGGAACGCGTTCTCCGCTCTTGTACAGACCACGTCAAAGGGAGGGGCTCTCCCGGCAAAGGTCAAGGAGATCATCATGGTCGCCCTCGGCGTCGCGGACCACTGCCAGTTCTGCATCGCCATTCACACGAAGCGGGCCATAGAGGCCGGGGCATCGAGACAGGAGATTATGGAAGGGGCCATGATGGCGATCGCAATGGGCGGAGGGCCGTCGATGGCCTTCATGCGCTATGTGGTCGACGCCTGCAACGAGTTCGGGGCAGAGTGAACGCCCGCAATGCGATCGGTTCGCTCTCGATCTCACACCAGATACGGGGACAACGAACGGAGAAAGGCCAGACAGCTCACCGGAAACGTTTCCGAATTCTTATCGGTGAGGAGGCCCAGACGCATAGGATACATGACCGATGCAAACACGTATCTGACGCAGGTCCTCCAGACGAACAGAGAGATCGAGGAGTCTAACCCCGAGGTCTGGCACACCTTCCTCGCCTTCGTCCACCAGGTCTGCAAGGACGGCGCCCTGCCGGCGAAGTTCAAGGAGATCATCCTCATCGCCCTCGCTGTCGCGGACCACTCCCCCTTCTGCATCACCCTCCACACGAAACTGGCGATCGAGGCCGGGGCATCGAAGGCCGAGATCATGGAGGGCGCCCTGATGGCTGCGGCGATGGCCGGCGGGCCGGGCATGGCGTTCATGCGCTACGTCCTCGACGCCTGCGAAGAATACGGGGCAGAGTGAACCCGGAAAAACTTTTTTTCCGTCATCGCCACCATCGGTACCCCCGCAGGGCCGGAGAGACAGACATATAACAGGTGACGATGTGATACCTGAGGGTATGAAGATCGTCGTCTCGCTGACGAGTCCTGACGAGATCCAGAAAGCGGTGGCACTCGGTGCCGATTTCATCGAACTCAGGCTCGATCTCATGGGAGAGGACCTTTCGTCGGCGATGGCCGGCTGCAGCGGCGACTGCGCGGCCCCCATCATCGCCACCCTCAGGAGCAGGGAAGAGGGCGGCAGATTCACCGGCGACCCGGAACAATGGTTCTCGACCATCCAGCCCTTCCTCGATCTCGTGGACTACGTGGACGTGGAGCGGAAGTTCAGAAAGTTTGCCCCGATGATCCGCTACCAGCACACCACGGTCATCGCCTCGGCGCATATCAGGTACATGCCCTCTCCCGACGACCTCCGGGCCATCGAGCGGGACCTCAGGTCGTACGGCGACATCCCGAAGATCGCCGTCACTCCGGCGTCCGCGCACGACCTCCTCGACCTCCTCTCCTTCACCCTCGACGCGGAGAAGCCCATCATCACGACAGTGATGGGCGGGGAGTTCAGGTACGCCCGCACCTTCCTCCCCTTCTTCGGGTCGGAGACGGTCTACTGCCACATCGGCACCCCCACGGCAGAGGGGCAGTACGACATCAGGGAACTGGAGCAGTTGCAGGAGTTGCTCGCGTACAGGTGAACATTTTTTCGAGACTGTTCTCAGGGTGAAGGCACGGTCCCGTCAGTTCTGTCGCTCCTCACCCACTTCCCCGACGATCACGACGTAGCCGTCATCGCCGGCAGGACCGATCGAGACGAGGCTGTAGAGGGGGTGCTCGACGCCACCGTGACCGGCACTATTTCATCTGCCTTTGTTAGATCTGGAGGCAACAGTGCGACCAAATAACTCCTTTGTTCTTTTGGGATTGGGTATACAACCGATTCCGACGATTCTGATCCTGAAGATTCGATCCTGGCAATCGCAATCGTGTAGACAGGTTTGTCAGTTGAGTAAGCCACTCGTTTCAGGGGAGTGAATGATCCATTCTCCAGAAGATACAGATCAATGAATCTGTCTTCATACTGGAATGAACCCCTGTCATTCATCACTGATATGTCCAGTCGTCCATCCCCCGGGAGCACCTTCGCCAGATCGACCTGATCGATCTGTTCCAGGACGTACATCGGATTGCATCCCTTACCTGAGAATGGTGTTTCGACGGGTTTTGAACTCACAATGATGTCAAGCCTGCCCGGAGCATGCCACTGGATATCATAGGATCGGGACACGCTGTCCCCGTCCCTTCCGATGACATTGAGCCAGGCAAATGTTGGGGATCTGTTGAAGTCCGTCCTGATCCAGAGATCGATTAGCTCGACAGAAGAGTTCTGCACGTCGACGGTTGCAACCGTCCGCTCCCAAAGGTTCGCGAAGGGCGGAATTGTCGCCGTTACGGTCCGGACAGACGGCTCCTCATCCTCTCCTCCCGCATGCCAGATGACAACGGCACATGCGGTGATGAGAAGAACCAGAACCAGTGTTATAGTGCGTAATACGCCCTTCTCCCTTATCGAACGACTATTTTTCATCTGTGATACTCCCCTCTGTTAAAAAAATTTGGTGTGGTTAGGGTATTAATAACGATAAGAAACATGCATGGTGTGCTCCAATGTTCTTGTTCCCGGAGGAATACTGCTCAGGAACTTCCCTTTGGAAATAAGATCTGCAAGACAATAGGTACCACTGCTATGCTGGTTTACAGAGCAAGTACTCCCAGGTTTCATCCCGATGGTATTGGATTTTGCTGCATCACTATTGATGACACCGGGCAATCCGATCGCCTCCGAGCATGCGCGAGAGGCCGGGCATGCATGCAGATTCAGGTGCCCGGTCTCCCGCGGGACACCCATCTGGGCATCCACGACCATTAGTATATCCAATGATATATATCGGGCTTATGAGCAGATCATTTAACAATCGAACGGACAGTTAAACGATCTGCTCATAAAGGTTAAGTCTCCGGACGCAGAGTCGATCACGGCGCACCCATGCATGCAGAAAGAACTGTTCTCAGCCTCCTGATTGCCGCCGCTCTCCTCTTCGTTCCCTGCGCGGCAGCAACCGGCGATACAGGATCCGCCGGCCGGATCATCGTCTCCCCTGCCGACGACCGGTACGACATAGCCGGACTCGACAACGCCATCCGGTCGATCGGCGGGTGGATCTACCCGGGCGAGACTGATACTATAACCAAGAACATCCCCTCGGGCACGAAAATGATCTGCGTCCGTCTTGACTGGAGCGGCCATTCCCACACCGGCACGGACTCGGTCTCCCTGATCATCTATCCGCCTGACGGCGGGTGTTATGGGCCGTACCTGGACAATGTCGACGGGACGATCGACGAAAAGATCTCGCTTGATATCTCGGATTCACCGTCCCTCCCCCCTGGAGAATGGCAATTTGATGTGCACGGCGACTCGGTGCCTCAAGAAGGAGATGCGTACACCCTGAGTGCCTATTTATACTCCTGACGAGACACCTCCGATCATCCGCGAGGGTTGCGTGATGCAAAAAACACCCACCATTTTCTTTGCAGGCATACTCATCATTCTTCTCGTCCTGAGTCCGGCAGCGGCAAGAATTACCGTCGAGCCAGGGTCGGCAGAAGTGCCCCCGGGGGGGATTGATGTGGACGACGAAGAGTTCGCGCCGACCTGGCAGGTTCCGCCGGTGCGACTCCTCACCACGTATATTCTGATTTATTGTCCCCTCCTCGCGTTCCCTGCCGACCTGATCTATTCTTCCGGTCTCCTGGCATACCTGGGCTACCGGATCGCCCCCCCCACGGTCCCCGAGAACAGGAAAAAGATCCATGCGTGCATCAGGGACCAGCCGGGCATCTCCGCCTCGCGGATAGCAGGGATAACCGGGATCAGCCGCGGGACGGTCGCATATCATATCTCCCGCCTGCAAGCGGGAGGGATGATCAAAAAAGTACAGAACAGGGGCAATGTCGGTTTCTTCATCGCTGCCGACGATAACACCACAGATAAAGAGTACACTCTCCTCCATATGCAGAACTCCACAGAGAGAGAGATCCTTTTTCTTCTTCTCGACACGCCCGAACTCTCGCAGTCCGAGATCGCGGATGCAATCGGCATCTCCCGGCCGGCGGTCTCCTGGCATATGAAACGGCTCGACTTCGACGGTGTTGTCGAATCGTTCAGAAACGGCAGGGGTACATATTACCGCCTCATGCCGGATATCCCGGACATTCTCAAGAAAGAGAACAAGGACCAGGCGATTAGCCGGGATTCTGGCAGGGCATCTGCCTGACCTTCCTGGAGCCAGGCGCCGATCACGCCCCAAAAAATGAGATGATCCGATTATCCGGAGATCCGTCCGGAAAGCCCGCCATACATCTCCTGCTCCAGCACCGCATCCACGAGCACCAGGGCGAGCATCGCCTCGGCGCATATCAGGTACATGCCCTCTCCCGACGACCTCCGGGCCATCGAGCGGGACCTCAGGTCGTACGGCGACATCCCGAAGATCGCCGTCACCCCGGCGTCCGCCCACGACCTCCTCGACTTCCTCTCCTTCACCCTCGACGCGGAGAAGCCCATCATCACGACAGTGATGGGCGGGGAGTTCAGGTACGCCCGCACCTTCCTCCCCTTCTTCGGGTCGGAGACGGTCTACTGCCACATCGGCACCCCCACGGCAGAGGGGCAGTACGACATCAGGGAACTGGAGCAGGTGCAGGAGTTGCTCGCGTACAGGTGAAGTTTTTTTTCGAGGAAGGAAGAGAGGCGGGATCGCCGTCATCATCACTTTCTCCCGCTCGCCCGGCCCCCTGCGGGACAGAAAAAGAGAGGGGGGTGAGGAAGCCGGGGAATTTTCATCTCCCTGCCGCACTCACCGCTGCAAGGGCCTTCAAACGTCCTGCATGGCGGCGACCATCGCATCGACGCCCACCAGACCGACGAAGGCGCCGCTGGAGTTTTTGATGGGCGCGTACGCGACGGTGTCGGTGTACGTCCCGGCGCAGGGCTTCACGAAGCCGGTGAGGATGACGGCGTCCGCCGCACTCTGGGCATACGGATCGCCGATCGCAGCTGCATACTTGCTGCTGCCATATTCTACATCCACGACATACTCGACGGCATCCCCCGCTTTCCGCATCGTATAGGCGTAGGTGATGGTGTTGTTGGACGCCCGGACGGCATCGAGCTGGTCCCGGATGGCGATGAACGCCGTCGTGTTTTCATCTCCCGGCTGAAGCGCCGCCATGGCGTCGCCGTCGATCCTGGCCGCAGTATCCGCGGCAAGGGCCTTCATGTTGGCCGGCGCGACCGCGCTCCACGTGTCGATACCCACCAGCCCGACGACGGTACCGCTGGAGTTCCTGACAGGAGCGTACCCGGAGATGCCGGTGTACGTTTCAGCGGAGGGTTCCACAAAGCCGGCGAGAAACACGGTGTCATTCTCCGTCGGGACGTACACATCGCCGATCGCAGTCGCATAACTATTGCTGCCGTAGTTTGTATCCACGACGTACTCGGTGGCATTCGCGGTTTTTCGCATCGTACCGATGTAGACGATGTTGGGGTTGGACGCCCGGACGGCATCGAGCTGCTCGCGGATGGCGATGAACGCAGTTGTGTTTTCATCTCCCGGCTGAAGCGCCGCCATGGCGTCGCCGTCGATCCTGGCCGCAATATCCACTGCAAGGGCCTTCATGTCGTCCTGCGAGAATGCCACGGACGCAGGGCCCGTCTCCCCGGATGCCGATTTCGTCTCACCGGAGGGGAATAGGCTCACAAGCGCTGCCGCAATGATGATCAGGGCGAGAAAGCCGACGATCAATCCGACGAGAAGATTCTGGCGGGTCATACCGCAGACTCCATCAAAGACATGTCGCAGATATGCTAGTTAAACAGTTTTAAAGATAATGTGGCTATAAATTCCAATATTGAGATTTACCCGTATAATTTAGGATGATTTAGAGAATTCCCCGAGCATATGGCCGAATAACAGACGATTCTACCGGGCGACATCCCAATCCGGGGGCGGAGCGTGAGGATACGGTCAAAAAAAGATTAATCCCGGGCTGGCCCGCCATATGCCGCCTGCTCCAGCAGGGCATCGACGAGCACGAGGGCGAGCATCGCCTCCGCGACCGGGACGAGACGGAAGGCGATGCAGGGGTCGTGCCGCCCTTCGATGACGATCTCCCTCTCCTCCCCGCGGACGTCCACGGTCCTCTGGGGGAGGGCGATGGAGGGCGTCGGCTTCACCGCCAGGCGGACGACGATCTCCTGCCCCGTCGAGATGCCGCCAAGGACGCCTCCTGCATGGTTGGAGAGGAAGCCCGAGGCGTCCATGGCGTCGTTGTTCTCCGAGCCATAGAGACGTGCGGCGGCAAAGCCCTCGCCGATCTCGACGCCCTTCACCGCCCCGATCCCCATCAATGCCCCGGCGATGGCGGCGTCGAGTTTGTCGAAGACCGGACTGCCGAGGCCGGGCGGGACGCCCGAGGCCCGGACCTCGACGATGCCGCCGACAGAGTCGCCGGCCGCAGCGGCCGCCCGCACCTCGGCCTCCATCTCCGCAGGGTCGGTCTTTCCGTGCACCTCGCGGACAGACCCGGCGACCGCAATCCCATATGTCTTCAGGACCGCAACCGCCACCGCGCCGGCCGCGACCCGCGCCGCCGTCTCCCGGCCCGAACTCCGGCCGCCGCCCCGGTGGTCACGGAGGCCGTACTTCTGCAGGTACGTGTAGTCGGCGTGGCCGGGGCGGAAGACATCGCGGAGGGCGTCGTAGTCGCCGCTCCGCACGTCCCTGTTCCTGATCAGCAGGGCGATGGGCGTGCCGGTGGTCCTTCCCTCGAAGACGCCGGAGAGGATCTCGACGGCGTCGGGCTCCTTCCGCGGCGAGGCGAGGGGGCCGCCGGGACGGCGGCGGTCGAGCATCGGCTGAATGTCCTCCGCGGCGAGGTGGAGGCCAGGCGGGACGCCGTCGATGACGGCGCCGATCGCGGGGCCGTGGCTCTCCCCGAAAGTCGTCACCCTGAAAAACCTCCCGAAGGTGTTCATTCCCCGAGCACCTCCCGCACGGTCCTGTCCTCCACCCTGATCCCGGTCATATGGAGGAACTGTTCGCAGGCCTGGTACACAAACATCTCGGTCCCCGGGATGGTGCGGCAGCCGCGGGCCGCCGCCGTCCTGAGGAGGGGGGTCTCCTTCGGCGTGTAGACGAGGTCGAAGATCGTCGTGCCGGGCCGCAGGTCTTCGGGCGCAAGGAGGGAGCGGGGGTCGCCCGCCATCCCGACAGGTGTGGCGTGGACGACGACCTCGGGGCGGAAGCGGCCGATGTCGCGGATCGCCCCTGACTCGCAGCCGAAGCGGGCGGCAAGGGCCTCTGCCCTGGCGGCGTCGCGGGCAAGGACGGTCACCCCGTACTCCAGACTCAGGAGGGCATAGACCGCCGCCGCGGCCGCACCGCCTGCACCGAGGACGACGGCCCTCTCCGCGGCGACCCCTTCGAGGGGGCGGCGCACGCCGGCCCAGTCGGTGTTCGAGGCCCTGACATGATCCCCGCAGAGGACGAGGGTGTTGGCGGCGCCGATCGCCGCCGCGTGCCTGTCGGCCTCGTCCGCGGCCGCAAGGGCCGCCTCCTTGTGGGGGATGGTGACCGAGAGGCCGCGGACGCCGAGGGAGCGAGCGGTATCGAGGACCGCCCCGAAGTCGGGGTGGTCGAAGAAGGTGTACCGGGCGTCCATGCCGTACCTGGCAAAGAGGGCATTGTACAGGAGGGGACTCCTGCTGTGCAGGGCCGGGTGACCGGCGATCCCGTACAGGCCGGTCGCCGGGCCGAGGGCGGCGAGGCGTTCCGTCTCGCCGGGCGGAAGGGAGAAGCCCACAGGGAGAGAGATGGGGCCTGGCCGCCCGGCAAGGTTGGCGATGATCTCGTCTGCGACCCGGTCAGGCCTGCGGCCACCGCTCCCGGCACAGATATCTGCGGCCGCGAGGTAGAAGGGCCGCCGCGTCCGGAGGAGGGCCCGCACCTCCTCCTCGGGAGGAAGGCCGGTGAGGGAGGGGCGGTCAGAAGCCGCGGTCCGCGTGATGACCTCTTCCGGGTCCGCCTCCAGGAGGACGGCGGTGCCGCCCCTCCGGAGGGCCGCGACGTTCTCCGGGTCGAGGACCGCACCGCCGCCCGTGGCGATGACGCCGCGGAAATCGGCGAGGCCGGCGATCACCTCCCTCTCCAGGGAGCGGAAGGCCGCCTCCCCTGCGGTGGCGAAGATCGCCGGGATCGAGATCCCGGCCCTCTCCTCGACGAGGGCGTCGGTGTCCAGGAAGGGGAGAGAGAGGCGCCGCGCCACCATCATTCCAACCGTCGTCTTGCCCGCGCCCCGGTACCCGATGAGGACGACCTTCACAGCAGCCCCGCCCCCTGCAAAGAATCCCAGAAACCGGGGAAGGACTTGTCCACGCATTCTGCATGGAGAATCTTCACGTTTCCAGCGCCGAGGCCGATCACGGCCGCACTCATCGCCGTCCTGTGGTCGTTCGCCGGGTCCACGACGCCGCCCCACAGAGGGGTGGGGGTGATGGTCAGTGCGTCCTCCTCGACGGCGACGCGGCTGCCTAGGCCCCGCAACACCCGCACGACCGCCGCGACCCGATCACTCTCCTTGTACCTGAGGTGAGAGATGCCGGCGATCGTCGTCGGCCCGCGGGCAAAGGCCGCCACCGCCGCGAGGGTCTGGACGGTGTCCGGCGAGGCGGCCATGTCAATAGTGATCCCGTCGAGGTCGCCGTCCGACTCGAGGATGACGGTATTTTCAGCCGCACGAACGCGACAGCCCATCCTCACAAGGGCGTCGAGGAAGAGGCGGTCGCCCTGGAGAGAGGAGAGGTCGAGGTTTCTCACCGCCACCCGCCCTCCGCAGACGGCGGCGATGGCAAAGAAGTAAGAGGCCGAGGACCAGTCACCCTCGACCGAATAGGGACGACCCCTGTACAGGCCCGGCCTCACGATGAAACGGTCCTCCCCCCCCCTCTCCACGGGAACGCCGAAGGCCCCCATCACCGCGGCCGTCAGGTCGAGGTACGACGCCGAGACCGGCGGGGTGGTGAGAGAGAGGTCGAGGCCCTCTGCATAGCAGGGGGCGGCAATCAGGAGGGCCGAGATGAACTGGCTGGAGACGTCGCCCCGCATCGCGGCGGCGCCGCCCCGAACAGGCCCCGTGACCGTCACCGGGGGACAGCCCGGTTTCTTCTCATAGGCGACACTCCCGCCGAGGGCGGCGATGGCGTCGCCGAGGGGGCCGACCGGCCTCTCCTGCATGCGCAGACTCCCGGTGAGGGTGACAGGCCAGGGCGAGAGGGTGGCCAGGCCGGCGAGGAAACGGAGACTCGTCCCCGAGTCGCCGGCGTCCACCGTGACGGGGCCTTCGAGGGGGAGGACGCCCCCACAACCCCGGACGAGGACGTCGTCACCGTCGTCTGTTGTCCCGACGCCGAGGGCGGCGAGGCCCTCCCGCGTCCTGGCCGTGTCCCCTGACCTGAGGGGCCCGAGGATGCGGGACTCTCCCTCCGCGAGGGCGGCGGTGACGAGGGCGCGGTGGGTGAGGCTCTTCGAGGGCGGGGCCGTGACGGTGACGTCGACACCCCGGCGGCGGGAGAGGGTCACCTCCATCCTGCCGCCTCCAGGCGCGGGTAGCACCCGAACTCCTTCACGACCGCGAGAGAGGAGAGGTCGGCAACGGCCCCGACCCATGCAGGCCCGACTTCCCCATCGATGAAGAAGACGTACCGCCCCATCCCCCTCTTTGCGGGCCTGGACTCGATCCTGGTCAGGTTGATCCCCAGACGCGCGAAGACCGCAAGCAGGTCGGCGAGGAGGCCGGCCCGGTCGGCCTTCGGGTCGAGGAGGACGGAGCACTTCCCGGCATCACGGCCCTGGTACGGCTCTGTCGAGATGACGACGAAGCGTGTCGTGTTCTCCTCCGCGTCCTGGACATTGCCGGCGACGACGGGGATCCCGCACAGTGCGGCGGCCTCTGCTGTGGTGACCGCCGCCGCGGCCGTGCCCGGCCGTACAGCCCGGGCGCTCGCCGCGTTCGAGGGTGTGTGGACCACAGGCACGCCGAGGGCGTCGACACGGCCCGAACACTGCTCATGGGCCTGCGGGTGGGCGTAGATGGTGTCGATCTCCGTGATTTTCACGAAAGAGGCGAGGTGGAACCTGATCGGCACGTACACCTCCGCGGTGATGAAGACATTGTGGCGCAGCAGGCCGTCGAGGGCGGGGCCGACGCCGCCGGCCTCGCTGTTCTCGATCGGGACAAGGCCGTCGCCCTTTCCCGCGGCGACATGCGCGAAGACGGCGCCGATGGTCGGGAGGAGCACGACCTCGTCGGCGAGGTGCCGGGCAAGGGCATGGGAGAAGGTGCCCTCCGGCCCGAGGGCCGCGAGGCTCACTTTTCTGCCAGGCATCGTATCAGAGCCTCCGAGTCTTCGGTCGCATGCGGGATGTAATCGGCAAAGAAGGCGGCGTCCTTGTTGAAGAGGCGGGCGAAGACCTCGTCGTCTCCGCTCTCCACCGCCCCGCGGACTTCGGCCGCGGCGGCCTCAAAGGCGTCGAGGACTTCGGGGACGGCAGGGTTCTCCCCCAGGATCGGGCCGTACAGTCCGGGGTCCTGCCCGAGTATCCGCCCGATCACCGCCATCTCGATCTGGTAGACAGGACTCGTGACAGAGAGAAGGGCCGGGAGGTCCACCGAGAGGCGTCGCATCGCCCCGGCAAGGGAGAGAGTGGTGAAGTGGGTGAGGCCCTGGACCACAGCCATCAGCCTGTCGTGCTCCAGGGGGTCCATCGTCGTCACCTTCGCCCCTGCCTCCCTGAAGACGGCGAGGAGAACGTCTGCCCGCCCCGGCGCGACCCGCGCCGGGCAGGCGACGATCGTCTGGTTCTGCAGGGAGGACACGGACGGCCCGAACATCGGGTGGAGGCCGAGGACGTCGGCCCTCGTCTCCAGCATCGCCGCCACGGACGCCGCCTTGAGGGAAGTGAAGTCGCAGAGGAGCTGGTCCCCGGAGAGGAGAGGGGCAATCTCCCGGATCACCGGGACCGTGCTCCGGATCGGGACGGAGACGATGACGACCTCACAGGCTCGTACAAGGTCGGCATTCGAGAGAGGAGTCGCCCGGCCCGAGACGAGCACCTCGTGGCCGGCGTCTGAGAAGATCCGGGAGAAGAGAGTGCCCATCCCGCCCCTCCCGCCGATGATCCCGATGCGCATCTCAGGTCTCCGTGATCGTCTCTTCGACGGCCATGCCGAAGTGCCGGCCGCCGGAGAGGGAGAGGCCGAGGACGCGGTCGCCCTCCTTCAGGGCGGCGACAGAGACGGGGCCGTCGGGCCCCATCAGCCGGACCGTCTCCGCGTTCTGGAGGACGAGCCCGGCCTTCTCCCCGCCCCTGCCCTCCGCCTCGACGAGGAGGAGGGGGCGGCGCTCGATCTTCACCCGGCCGACCGCGGCCCCGGCCGTGGCGCCGGCACCGTCGGCGACGAGGACGGCGTCCCCGGCCCGCACCTCGGAGAGGTAGGCGGTCTTCCCGTCAGGGCCGAGGAGGTAGGCATGGACCGCGCCCGCGTTCACCCTGAAGGGCCGCGGCGAGACGTACGGGTTCTCGGCCGTCTCGGCAAGGACGAGGAGGAATCCCGACGAGGTGTTGCCGACGAGCATCCCCTGCCCCTCGGCAAGGAGGGAGCAGGTGTCGATGCAGGCGCGGTCGCCCATCCCGACAGGGCGGACCCGCGTGACAGTGAAGGGAGATAGGGCGAGGGCCGGCATCGCCGCCTGCACGGCGGCCGCCACCCTGCCGACCTCCGCGGGGTCGTCGGTCTTGAGAACGACGCCGGCGACCCCTTTTTCCAGGATGCCGAGGGCGAGTTTCGCCTCGTCGGCATTCCTGACGACGGCGAAGACCTCCTCAGAGGCGGCGACCAGGTTTTCGAGGGGGATCACCGTCCAGTCCGGAGTGGAGACGACAAGGAGGGCGCCTTTTGCCTGCGGGAGCGGTGCGTCGGGCGTCACCGCCGCGAAGACGACGTCCGCGCCCGGCACCAGGTCGCCGTCAGGGGCGACCGTGGCGATCCGCCCGAGGGCGCGGGCATCGCCGGCCCTCTCCACCACCAGGGCATCGGCCCCGGCCTCGATCGCCGCCGTGGCAATCTCCTTTTGCCACGGCCGCACGTCAACCCAGAACCGTTTCATCTCCCCTCCAGCGCGTCCTTCGGGTCGGCGCCGCCGTGGACGACCTTGCAGAGCGCCCTGACAAAGGCCGCCGGGTCGTCGCGCTGGAAGGCATTCCTCCCGATAGCGACGCCTGCCGCCCCGGCATTGACCGCGTCCCTGATCGTCGTCAGGGTGGCGAGATCGCCGGCCTTTTCACCGCCAGCGATGAGGATAGGGACAGAGCAGGCGGCGCAGATCTCCGAGAAAGAGGCGGGGTCGCCCGTGTAACTCGTCTTGATCAGGTCGGCGCCGATCTCCTCGGCGACCCGCACGCAGTGGCCGACGGCCGACGGCGACCGCGGGTCTATCCCCTTGCCCCGCGGGTAGATCATCACCAGGAGGGGCATGCCCCAGCGGGTGCACTCCTTCGAGACCATGCCAGCCGCCTCGATCATCCTGGACTCGTGCGCCGCCCCGAGGTTGATATGGATGGAGACGGCGTCCGCACCGAGGGCGACCGCCTCCTCGACTGTGCAGACGAGCACCTTGTCGTCGGGGTCGGGGTTCAGGGAGGTCGAGGCAGAAAGGTGGACGATAAGCCCGATGTCCCGGCCGCGGCCGCGGTGACCGGCCTTCACCATCCCCTTGTGCATCACGATCGCGTTCGCCCCGCCCTTGGAGACGGCGGAAACCGCCTCTGGCATCCTCTTCAGCCCCTCGATCTGCCCCATCGTGAAACCGTGGTCCATCGGGACGATGACCGTCCTCCCGGTGTTCCGGTCCATGATCCGCTCCAGCCTGATCGCCTTTCCAATCATTCCTTCATCATCTCCATCGCTTCTTCCGCACTCCTGCCGCCATGCACGATCGCCGCCGCCGCCCTGACAAAGCGGTCGGGGTGCGGGTGCTGGAAGGCGTTCCTCCCGATCGAGATCCCGGCGGCCCCGCCCTCCATCGCCCCCTCGATGAGGGCAAGGGTCGCGGCGTCGTCCGTCTTCGACCCGCCGGCCACGACGACCGGCACCGGGCACCCCAGGGTCACCTCCCTGAAGGTGTCGGGGTCGCCGGTGTACACCGTCTTGATGATGTCGGCCCCGAGTTCGGCGCCGGCGCGGGCGGCAAGACTCACCATCTCGACGCTCTTCTCGTCGTCTATCTTCGGCCCGCGGGGGTACATCATCGCGAGGAGGGGCATCCCCCACTCCATGCACTCGACCGCGACCTTCCCGAGGTCGGCGAGCATCTTCGCCTCAGAGGCGGCCCCGATATTGATGTGTACCGAGACCGCGTCCGCACCCATCTTCAGGGCGTTCGTGACCGTGTTGACGATCACCTTCTCGTTCGGGTCGGGCCCGGCAGACGTCGAGGCCGAGAGGTGAAGGATCAGCCCGATGTCCCTCCCCCACCGGCGGTGGCCGTACAGGGGAAGGCCGAGATGGCCGAGCACTGCGTTTGCGCCGCCTTCGGCGACGAGGTCGACGGTCCGTCCCATATCGATGAGCCCTGGCATGGGCCCTGCCGTAACACCATGGTCCATCGGGACGATGATCGTCCTGCCGGTGTTACGATCCATAATACGTTCCAACCTAATCTGTTTTCCTCTCATGAACACGCACCTCCGCAGATTCCTGTGACTGCGGGGATTTAGAAGAGATAAAAATAGCTAAAATAACTAAAAGAGACGCCATGCAGCGCCGCCGCTCCGGGGGAGACGGTCAGAGAAATGTCTGTGTGCGTGGGTTCGCGGGGGCTAGTGAAGATAAAAACATTCACTGGCGAAAAAACATTCACCACACATTGTCATGAGAATGGATCGTGACGGTATTTAATAATGTAGGTGGGGCCGGATCTACCCGCCGTTTTTAGAGCAAAGATAGCCATTACCATCGGATTGCCAAAATCCAGAGAGATGACACCGTATTTCTTCGCAGACCTCAGGAGCACTGCCATGAAATCTCCGCCTCATAATCTCGTGAAACCACAGAGCCATGATGTCGATCCCGCCGGGAGAGGGGCCGGTGAAAGGAAAGAAATCGACCGATTCAAATAATCTCCCTTCGATTTTCTGATGATCGTACATGCAGACACCGCCGGCCCTCAACGCCCACCAGCAACGCCCGATCATCTTCATCATCGCCCTGGCAGCATTCATGGGCGCCCTCGACACCAGCATCGTGAACATCTCCCTCCCGTCCATAGCCACCTACTTCCACGAGGACATCGGGGACGTCTCCCGGGTGGTGATGAGTTACGGCCTCGTCATCGCCTGCCTCCTCCTGGTCTTCGGGAAACTCGGCGACGGGCACGGGTTCAGGAAGGTGTACATCGGCGGCTTTGCCGTTTTCACCGTCGGGTCCCTCCTCTGCGACCTCTCCATGACCCTCGGTCACCTCGTCGATTTCCGCCTTCTTCAGGGCCTCGGAGCAGCGGCCCTCGAGGCCGTCGGCCCGGCGATGATCGCCCATTACCTGCCGCAGACGGTCCGCGGCACCCTGGCCACCGCAGTCTTCCTCCTGTATGCATCCCTCACCACAGAGAGCGGTCTCTTCGTCATCGTCCTCGCCCTCGCCCTCCTCGGGGCAACGAGCGGCCTGTACTTCCCGCCGAACATGAACCAGGTCCTTGGCCAGAGCCCGAAAGGGGAGGAAGGTGTCGCTTCGAGCGTCATGCAGACCGCGAAGAACATCGGCGACGTCCTCGGGGTCGCAGTCTTCGGTACAGTCTTCATCCAGGCGATCGTCAGCGCCTTCGCACACAGAGATCGCGGCCGCAGCCCTCATCCCGGGTTTCCATGCCGCCTTCATTGCCGGGGCGGTGGCCTGCGCCATTGCCGCCGCCCTCTCCCTCATGGCGCGGGACAGGCAGAGGGCATGAGCCTCACCCCTCTTTTTTCCCGATCGGGCACTGCGCAATGTATTCGAGATTGAATTTGTAGAAGTGTGTATACCCGCAGGCATGGCAGCGGGTGGTGAACTGGTTGCAGCCGACGATCAGGTCGTGCGGCCCCACTACGCCGCAGTGCTTGCAGGGGGCGGCAGCCTCCAGGTGCCAGATGTCATAGCAGCTGATCGGGGTGTACGTGCCCTCGGCACTGACATCCTCCAGACGCGGGAGAAAGATCCGGGTCGCACCGCAGTGTGCGCACGCCACCTGTGCCTGCGAAGAGACCGCCTTGATCACCTGGTCGGCGTCCTCGTGGCAGTGGTAGCAGGTGGTCCGGTATGTTGTGAAGATGAACCGCTCGCCCATGCGCTCTACTCTGGGGACGAACCTATAATACTTACCGGCCACCCCATTTTGAAAAATAGCCTTTCATAATTGCCCCATATTAAATATAACAAATTTTAAAGCAGGTAATATAAAAATACCAATAATGGTTTAAAAAATTAAAAGAGAAAGGCATATAAATAAATTCATTAAAGAAATTATACATCCGAATTATAACAAGAGAGGGATTCAGAGAATGGCAAACAGAAAACAGGAGAAATTTGAGGAAATTCTGGAACGCGCACTTGATGGGGATTTCTCGACCCGCGTCGACATTGACCAGGTGCCTGACGAGTTCAAACCTCTGGGAGAAATGGTGAACCGTGCCATCGTAAAGATGGAAGAGGCAGAAAAACTGAAGAAGCGGGCAGACGCCTTCGTGAAATACAACCCGCAGGCGATCGCCGTCCTTGCCGGCGACAAGCACCGTCTCGACCTTAACAAGCAGTACGAGAAGGCCTGGCACGGCACCCACGACGAACTGATGGCAAAGAAACTCTACGACTTCAATATCAAGACCTCGGGAGACGATTTCTACGCCTCATTCGAGACGAAGAAACTTGCCATCTCAGACATGGAGATCACCTGGGAAGACAATACAAAGTCATACCTCCGCCTCTTCCAGGTACCCATCCTCGACGAGAAAGGAGAGATCGATGTCAACTACTACATCTACCAGGACCTCACCGAGCAGACGGCCGAACTGACAAAGGTCCATGCCCTTCAGAGCCGGGCAGACGCCTTCGTGAAATACAACCCGCAGGCGATCGCCGTCCTCGCCGGCGACAAGCACCGTCTCGACCTCAACAAGCAATACGAGAAGGTCTGGCACGGCACCTACGACGAACTGATGGCAAAGAAACTCTACGACTTCAATATCAAGACCTCGGGAGACGACTTCTACGCCTCGTTCGAGACCAGGAAACTCGCCATCTCAGACATGGAGATCACCTGGGAGGACACAACAAAGTCATACCTCCGCCTCTTCCAGTTACCCATCCTTGACGAGAACGGGGAGATCGACGTCAACTACTACATCTATCAGGACAACACGCAGCTCATCAACAAGGAACTGGAGGCCAAGGAGAGAGCACGCCTCCTTGCCGAGAGCGCCGAAGAACTGAAAGATGCGATGAATGCGATGGCGAAGGGCGACCTCACGGCCAGAGTCTCGATCGAGGAGAAAGACCCGATCCGTGACCTCAAGCTCAACTACCGGAACTCCCGCGAGGGGGTCAGGGCCGTCCTGCAGCAGATCGCCGGTATCGGCGAGAAGGTCACGGCCAACACCGAGGAGACGAGCAGGAGCGCGGAGGAGATTGCACGGGCGATCGAGCAGGTGGCCTCCAAGAGCCAGCATGCCGCCGAGGACGCAAAAACCCAGCTCGAAAACCTTGAGGAGGTCGCCAGGGCAATGTCCGACCTCTCCGCTTCGATCGAGGAGATCGCAAGCACCTCCCAGGAAGTGCTCGCAACGACCGAATCCGCGGTGCAGGTCGGCGACGAGGCAGAGGGCCTCGGCCGCGAGGCGACCACCAAGATGCAGGCAGTCGAGAGGATCACAAAAGAGGGTGTCGAAGAGTTCTCGCGGCTGAACGAGGAGATGCGCGAGATCTCCAAGATCGTGAAGCTCATCAACGATATTTCCAACCAGACCAACCTCCTCGCCCTGAACGCCGCGATCGAGGCGGCACGGGCAGGCGAACATGGGCGGGGCTTCGCTGTCGTCGCAGGCGAGGTCAGAAACCTCGCCGGGGAGTCGAAGAACGCCACCAACAACATCGAAGACCTCATCTCCTCCATCCAGACCAAGAGCGAGAAGACTGCAAAAGATCTCCAGGCCGCCTTCGACGAGATCCGCGCCGGGATCGAGAGCGTGGACCGGACGATCGGGGCCCTGAACCGTATCATCGCCGCCTCCAAGGAGGCGCACGGAAGCGTCTCCGAGATCGCCAAGGCGACCGAGGACCAGGCGACCTCGACGAACAAGGTGATGGAAAGAATGGACAGAACGACCACCAAGACCAAGGAAACCATGTCGACGATCGAGGACATGGCCGCGCTTGCCGAGGAGGTCTCGGCATCCGCCGAAGAGGTCGGCAGCGGCGCACAGGAAGTCGCAACCGTGGCGGCGGAGATGAAAGGCACTCTCGACCACTTCAAACTGGCATAAGGTGAAGAAACGTGGCAAACGTAGATGTAGTGGAATTCGAGTTTGCCGGGGAGCGCTATGCCCTCGACATCGCGCTCGCCCGCGAGATCGTCGAGATGGTGCCGATCACCCCGGTACCCAGGGCACCCTCGCACATCGCCGGGATCATCAACCTGAGAGGTGAGATCACGACCGTCCTGAACCTCTCCACCATCCTTGGCATCCCCGAGGGGGAGAGGCGGGAGCACCAGAAGATCATCATCCTCGTACCAGAGGCCGCCGGCGGGTCAAATGTCGGGATCATCGTCGACGACGTCCTCGCAGTGATGCAGGTCTCCGAGGATGAGGTCGAGAAGATGGATGAGTCCCTTGCACGCGATGCCTACGTGAAGGGGATCATCAAGGTGACAGACAGGACGGCAGAGAATGAGGACGTCAAGAACCTGATCATCTGGGTCGACATGGCAAAGGTGCTCGAACAGATAAACGGGCACGGGGCCTGACCTTCAACAGGGAATAGGGAAGAGCAGGAACACATCCCATTTTCCCGACCATTCTTTTTCTGACGACCCGAACTCCGGGACACCTGGTTCTGCCGTTTTTTGGTTCTGTAGGATTCCTGTTCTGGCACGCCTGTGCCGGAGACTATGAGGTCATCCCAAAACTCGTGTTCATTTGGTTATGGAGAAATCTCATGTTCGGGTAGATGTTCCCCCGGATTCTCTGGCAAAGGGTGTGAACCACCCGCCTTCCCCACATTCTCCACCGGGGGACTGACGCCCACGGATCCCCCAAAAACAGGATAGAATCGGGCATGAACCCCTGGCTCAAGCATACGTGATGAAAATTTCTCGTTGCAGTTCTCCTGAGTGCGGAGGGATACTTGATTCCTCTCCTTGCAACAGGGCACCTGAAGGATACCGTTCAATT
>NZ_JAQVNX010000026.1 GCF_028702905.1 Methanofollis sp. | reverse complement strand
ATCGAGGTGCTGTTTCCGGGAGAGGGACAGTTCTCCTATCCCGATAGCCGAGGCGACGGTGAAGCCCATCGCCCCGATGAGAGGATCGATCCCCAGGAAATAGCCGAGGCCTATCCCGCCGAAGGCCGTATGGGAGATGCCGCCGGCAAGGGCGACCATCCGCTTGACGACCACATAGGTGCCGACGATGCCGCAGGCAACACTCGCAAGGAGGCCGGCGGCAATGGCGTTCCTGAAGAAGTCATAGGCGAAGACCTCCATCACGGTTCTTCACCCTCTCCGTGTTCGGCAAAGACGCGGTGCGGCAGGCCGTGGGCAATGAGGTCGACAGGGCAGCCATAGGCCGCCTCGATCATGTCGCCGGTGATCCGGGCGTCGTTGTGCGTATAGAGTTTCCTGTTCAGGCACGCGACCTTCGTCACATGGGATGAGAGGGCGCCGATATCGTGGGTGACCAGGACGATAGTCATCGTCTCCCGCAGGCCGTCCAGGATCTCCATGAAGTGGTCGCCTGTCGGGGAGTCCACATAGACGGTCGGTTCGTCCAGAATGAGCACCTCCGGGCCGGCGGCAAGGGCCCGCGCAATGATCGCCCTCTGCTGCTGCCCGCCCGAAAGGCGGCCGATCTCCCGATCGGCAAGGTCGGCGATCCCCATCGTCCGGAGCGCCGAGGCGGCCATCTCCCGGTCTTCGCGACTGTACCTCCGTGGAAAACCCCGCACATGGCCGAGGCGGCCGGAGAGGACCATCTCCAGCACGCTCACCGGGTAGCTGAAGTCAAAAGTGCGGTACTGGGGGACATAACCGAGGAGATGGCGCCTCTCCGCGGGACTCCCCCCGAGCACCCGCACCGTCCCTGCCGCGGGGTCGACAAGTCCCAGGATCACCCGCAGCAGGGTTGTCTTCCCCCCGCCGTTCGGCCCGATGACCGCGGAGAAGTCGCCGGGCATCACCTTCCAGTTGACGCCCTCCAGGACAGGGCGGCCGCCAAGGGAGACAGAGACCCCGGAGAGGTCGATGACCGGCCCCCCCATCAGACCGACCCTGCAATCGCCGCGGCCGCCGCCCTGAGGTTTTCCGTGTAGTTCCCTGCAAGAGGGCTCAGCGGGACGACCCGGCCACCGATCTCGTCGGCGATGACGCGGGCGCTCCGGTTGCTCGCCTCGGGCGCAGCAAAGACGACAGAGATGTTTCCGGCCCGCGCCCTGACGACGATCTCCTCGATCTGCCGGGGCGACGGATCCTTGCCGCCCTCCTCGATCGGGATCTGGACAAGCCCGTAGTCGCGGGCAAAGTAGGCCCAGGAGGCATGCGAGACCAGGAAGGCCTGGCAGCCCGAGTCCCCGACCTCGGACCTGACCGCGGCGTCCAGGGCGTCGAGGCGGCCGAGGTAGGCCGCAAGGTTCGCCTCATAGACCTCCTTCCCGGCAGGATCGGCCGCGACCAGACCGTCGCAGACATTCTCGGCCATTATCTTCGCGTTCGCGGGGGAGAGCCAGATATGCGGGTCGCCATCGGGAAGGAGCGCGACTCCTTCAGAACAGTTCACGACCGCCATATCCGGGTTCAATTCCCGGATTCTCTCCATCCACGCCGTCTCGAACTCGACGCCCGACCCGACAGCCGCATACAGGCGGGCGCGGGAGAGGTCGGCGAGCTGACCCGGCGTCAACTCATAGGTGTGCGGGCTTGCGCCCGGCGGGACGAGGACGAGCACGTCGACTCGGTCGCCCCCGATCGCTCCGACAGATTCGGCCTGGGGTGGAATGGTCACGGCGACGAGCATCTTACCATCGGCAGGCGCCTGAGCTGTGCAGCCCGAGGCAAGGACGGACAGAAAGACGAAGACGACGCCGCAGAGCGCCAGTCCCCCGTATGGCACTGCTGGCATCATGATGGGAAACTCCAGATTTGGTATCTATCCAAATATTACAGGGCCCCTATATACGCCTTCCGCGCCTCACCGCACACCGGGACAGCAGTCACCATCATGCTCGATAGGGCCGCACCCGCTCATCACCGGATGGCCGAGAGACGCGCAGATCCGATCAACGAGGAGCCGCGAGACATGGCCCTCGATGTTCTTCGCCTCCTGGCACGCTTCGTCGGGGGAGAGCCCGAAACGGCTCAGAGCCAGGGAGACGACGCGGTGGCGGCGGACGAGGAAACGGGCATATTCTTCTCCCTTCGCACTCAGGCGGACGCCGTGATAGGGCGTGTGCTCCAGATAGCCCTCGCGCGCTAGGTCGCCGAGCGCCTTCGTCGCCGTCGAAGGAGAGACGCAAAGTTCACAGGCGACCTCGTTTGTCCTCATCGCCCCGCCCCGGAGAGAAATGACCTTTAAAAGTTCAGATTTCCGTGCCGGGAGCTCAAACCCATCGATCTCCGCCATGCCCGGTACTCGCCCGCGGCGGCGATAAAGTTTTCCCATTACCCAAATTTTCCCGCCCTCCCCTCCTGCACCGAGACTATGATGAGGGCGTACGCCCAACAAGATACCGATGCTCTGCGAGGAGGAGATCGTCGCCCGTTTCCTGAGGACCGACCTGCTGGTGGCCCCCGAGGTGGTCCGCTACATCAGGGAGCAGGACGACCCCGCCCTCATCGACCGCATCATCGCGGCCATCCCACCCGGCGCCTTTATCGTCTCCCCCGACTGCATCCCGGCACAGAAGAAAGAGCGGGACGGGACACGCTTCCTCGCCGACCCCCACCTCGAAGTTCTCCAGGGCAAGGACGGAAGCTGCGGCTGCATACGGGACTTCGAGGAGTACGTCACCTACTTCAGGAACAGGTTCACCCACCTCTCCGGCTTTCTCAAGGGGAGGATCCAGCCTGTCCCGATCGAGGCGCTCCAGAGAACCGGCCGGTACCGTGATGAGGAGGCGTCCTTCATCGCGATGGTCTCCGAGGTGCGGTCCACGGCCAACGGGAACAAGATGGCCAACGTCGAAGACCCGACCGCCACGATGCGGGTGCTCTTCAACAAAAGCAGGGAGGGCTTCGAGGAGGCCGAGAAACTCCTCCCCGACGAGGTGATCGGGGTGAAGGGCAAACTCTCCAACGACGGGAACCTCTTCTTTGCCGACACCCTGGTGCGGCCCGACATCCCCATCTCGAACGCACCCTTCCATTCTGAAGAGCCCGGCCGCGCCGTCCTCATCTCCGACGTCCACGTTGGCTCCAACACCTTCCTGGAAGACGCCTGGCACCGCTTCGCCGCATGGCTCGGGGAGCACCCGGAGATCGGCTACCTCCTCATCGCCGGCGACCTCGTGGACGGGATCGGCATCTATCCGGGTCAGGACAGGGAACTCGTGATCAAAAATATCTACAGGCAGTATCTGGCCTTCGGGGAGATGCTCTCCGCCCTCCCCCCGTGGCTCAGGATCGTCCTCTCTCCCGGCAACCACGACGTCGTGCGGGGCGCCGAGCCCCAGCCCGCGATCCCGCAGGAGTTCAGGGAAGGATACCCGGACAACTGCATCTGGGTCGAGAACCCGGCCCTTGTCTCCCTGCAGGGGGTCCGCATCCTGATGTACCACGGCAGGTCGTACGACGACATGATCGGGATGATCCCGGGCGCCTCGTACAGCCACCCCGAAGAGATCATGGAAGAGATGTTGAAGCGGCGCCACCTCGCCCCGACCTTCGGGCTGCGGACCCCGATCGCACCGGCAGAACGCGATCCCCTGGTCATCGACCCGGTCCCCGAGGTACTCTTCACCGGCCACGTCCACATCTCCGGCATCAAAAAGTACAGGGGCGTCCTCATGGTCAACGCAGGCACCTGGCAGTCCCAGACCGCCTTCCAGAAGCAGATGAACACCGTGCCGACGCCGGCGCAGGCGGTTGTCCTGGACCTTCCGACGATGAACTACGAGATGCTCGACTTCAGCCAGCCCGGCGAACCGGCACGCCTTCCCTGACCGCCGACACCGCATCAGGTACCCCCGGAACACCCGGACGGATCAGGGGAATCGCTCGCTTTTTATTATTGAAGTGCCTCATAGATAGAGGAATAGATTGCCGAGTTTTGATGTGAAATCGCTTCTCGGAGGATAGAAAAACATGGATGGAATCATCTATCTCGCACCCCTGTGTGCTCTCCTGGGCCTTCTTTTTGCAGGTTACTCCTACATGAAGGTCAAAAAGGAAGGAGAGGGCACCGAGGTCATGAAAAAGATCGCTGCAGCGATCCACACTGGCGCGATGGTATACCTGAACCGCCAGTACAAGGCCATCGCCGTCTTCGTCGTTGTCCTTGCTGTTGTCCTTGCATTCTTGCTGCCGAGCGGGCCCCTCACCGCGGCCTGCTTCGTTCTCGGCGCCGGCCTCTCGGCGACCGCAGGCTACATCGGCATGTACACCGCCACCCACGCGAATGTGCGGACCACAAACGCCGCCCGCCGCGGCATTACCGAGGCCTTCAAGGTCTCCTTTGCCAGCGGCTCGGTCATGGGCATGTCGGTCGTCGGCCTCGGGCTCTTCGGGCTCTCGGTCGCCTTCATCGGCCTCTCTGCCATCATGCCGGCTGCACCGCAGGCTGACGTCGTGAACATCCTTGCCGGGTTCTCCCTCGGCGCCTCTTCGATCGCCCTCTTCGCCCGTGTCGGCGGCGGCATCTTCACCAAGGCCGCAGACGTCGGTGCCGACCTCGTCGGCAAGGTCGAGGCCGGCATCCCCGAAGACGACCCGCGCAACCCCGCCGTCATCGCCGACAACGTCGGTGACAACGTCGGCGACATCGCCGGCATGGGCGCCGACCTGTACGAGAGTTATGTCGGTTCCGTCATCGCTACGATGCTCCTCGGCGCCGCGACCGCTGCGGTCGCCTTCCCGAACATCGACCCGATGAACGTCATCCTGCTCCCGATCATCATCGCCGCGGTCGGTATCGTCGCATCCATCATCGGTTCCCTCTTCGTCACGACGAACAAGGCCGAGTCGAGCGCGATCCACCTGGCCTTCAACAAGGGCCTTCTCGTCGCCCTCGTCCTTGTCGTGATCTCCACCTACTTCATCACGAACGCAATGCTCGGCGAGTACGGCTTCGGAATCTTCGTCGCCACCATCGCCGGTCTTATCGCCGGTTTCCTCATCGGCCAGATCACCGAATACTACACCTCCTTTGACAGGAAGCCGACCCTCGAGATCGCAAAGTCCTGCCAGACCGGGGCCGCGACAAACATCATCACCGGCTTTGCCAAGGGCATGGAGTCCACGCTCTTCCCGGTGATCATCATCGGTGTCGCGATCTTCTTCGCATTCCAGTTCGCCGGGCTGTACGGCATCGCCATCGCGGCTGTCGGTATGCTCGCCACCCTGGGCATCTCCCTCGCGGTCGACGCCTACGGGCCTGTGGCCGACAATGCCGGCGGTATCGCCGAGATGTCCCACCAGGATCCGCAGGTGCGTGAGATCACCGACACCCTCGACGCCGTCGGCAACACCACCGCCGCCATCGGCAAGGGCTTTGCCATCGGCTCCGCGGCACTCACTGCCCTCGCTCTCTTCTCCGCATATGCCCACGCAGTCAGCCCGGTTGACGCACCGACCATCACCATCGACATCCTCAGCACCCCGGTCTTCATCGGCCTGCTGATCGGCGCCATGCTCCCGTTCCTCTTCTCCTCCATGACCATGATGGCCGTGGGACGGGCCGCATACGAGATCGTCGTCGAGGTCCGCCGCCAGTTCAAGGAGATCAAGGGCCTGATGGAAGGCAAGGCAGACCCGGACTACGAGTCCTGCATCGCCATCTCCACCAACTCCGCCCTGAGGGAGATGATCGCACCGGGCCTCCTAGCGATCATCGCTCCGCTCCTCATCGGCGTCGTGCTCGGCAAGGAAGCCCTCGGCGGCCTCCTTGCAGGTTCCCTGGTCTCCGGCTTCATGCTCGCCATCACAATGGCGAACGCCGGCGGCGCCTGGGACAACGCCAAGAAGTACATCGAACAGGGACACTATGGTGGCAAGGGCTCCGACGCCCACAAGGCCGGTGTGACCGGCGACACCGTCGGCGACCCCTTCAAGGACACCTCGGGCCCGGCCCTCAACATTCTCCTGAAGCTCATGAGCATCGTTGCAGTGGTCTTCGCCCCCCTGTTCCTCTAATTTTTTTTCTTTTTTTCTCAGGTCGCCCGAAAAAACACCCGCGATATTTTTCAGAGGCGATTTTCCGGAGCCTTTTCCCGGGTCATCATCTTCATCTCCCTTCAGGACAGATCCATACCTGCAGGAACGTCCTTCCTGCAGGTGATGCCATGCTCCAGATCTTCAAGACCAGACAGAACGTAGACGGATTGTTCATCGAGGAACTGGACATCGTCGAACCTGGCTCCTGGATCTTCTGCACGGCGCCCGACGAGGCCGAAATCGCCCGGGCCGCCGGGATCATAGGTATGGCCGCAGAAGACATCAGGGCCGCCCTCGATGATGAAGAGAGGCCCCGCATGGAGACCGAGGAGGGGAAGACCCTCATCCTGATCGACATCCCGTTCCGGGTGGAAGGCGAGCCCGCAGGGACGTACTCGACCATACCCCTCGGTATCGCGATGAACGAGGACTATATCCTCACCATCTGCATCCAGGACATCCCTATCCTCCGTGATTTCATCGCCGGGAAGGTGAAGACCTTCTACACCTTCAAAAAGACGCGTTTCCTCTTCCAGATCCTGTACAGGAACGCCTCCTACTATCTGAACTTCCTCAGGCAGATCGACAAGAGGAGTTACGAGGTCGAGAAGGAACTCCACCTCTCCCTCAGGAACGAGGAACTGATCCAGCTCCTGAACCTGGAAAAGTCGCTGGTCTACTTCTCCACCTCCCTGAAGAGCAACGAGGTGGTGCTCGAAAAGATCCTCCGCTCCAAGCCGATGCGGATGTTCCCCGAGGACGAGGACCTCCTGGAGGACGTCATCATCGAGAACAAACAGGCCATCGAGATGGCGAACATCTACTCGAACATCCTCTCCGGGACGATGGACGCCTTCGCCTCGATCATCTCGAACAACCTCAACATCGTGATGAAGTTCCTCGCCTCGGTGACGATCGTCCTTGCCGTGCCGACGATGATCGCGAGTTTCTTCGGGATGAACGTCGGCATCCCCCTCCAGGACAGTCCCCTCGCCTTCGCCGCCATCATCGGGGTCTCGATGGTCATCTCGGCCCTGCTCGTCTTCGTCCTCATCAAAAAGAAGATGCTCTGAGGTTGACGGCCACCCGCACGGCGTGGGCGAGTTCCACCATCTCAGCCCGCGTCCCCCCGCCTTTTCTTACATAGAAGGACGCCCCAGCGGCAAGGGCCTCTTCGAGCACCGAGTCGCGGCTTTTCCCGGTATACAGGACGAAAGGCAGGGATATGCCCCGCAACCTGAGGACCCGGAGGAAGGCGATGCCGGTGAGGCCGGGCATCTCGAAGTCGGAGACGACGGCGTCGAACCGTCCCGGCAGGAGGAGGAGAGCGTCTTCGGCCGAAACGGCGGTTGCGCAGGAGAACCTGCCTGTCCCTTCCAGGAATGCCTGCTCACGCTCACGGACGCACGGGTCGTCGTCGACGATCAGGAGAGATATCACGTCGCCTTCGGTCATCAGAAAGATGAGGGAAGCAGGAGGGAAAAACTTCACGAAATGGGGGCGACACGGGACCGCGGCGCTCCTCGCTGCCTGTGCAGGCGGTACGGAGAAAAAACGCCCCGGCCGGGATGAAAAACCTCTGCCCTCCTGAAAGATATATCTCTCCGGGACCATACAGGGGGTTATGGCAGATTTCTTCCCCTCCCTCCTCTACGCCTTCGCCACGCTCTTCATCATCCTCGATCCCCTCCTCTCTGTCCCGATCTTCGTGGGGCTCACGAAAGAGAGGCCGGCCGAGGAGAAGGCACGACAGGCAGGTATCGCCGTCGTCGTCGCGGGCGTACTCCTCTTCATCTTCCTTATCTTCGGGTCCCTGATCTTCGACGTTCTGGGCATCACCCTCGCCAGTTTCCAGGTCGCCGGCGGCATCCTCCTCTTCATCCTGGGCATGCAGGAGGCCCTCGGCATCGAGTTCGCCCATGACGAGAAGAGCCGGCAGAACATGGCCGGGGTGATCATCGGCACGCCCCTCCTCTGCGGCCCGGGCGCGATCACGACGGTGATCCTTCTCTCGACAGAGATCAACCCTGTCGTCACCGGCGTCGCCCTCTTCCTCTGCCTTGGCGTCACCTGGCTCATCCTCAGGTACGCCGCCGCGATCCTCCGCGTACTCGGCAGCACGATCACCGATATCGTGGCCAGGGTCCTCGGCATGTTCCTTGCAGCGATCGCTGTCAAACTTATCGCCGAAGGGGCGATGGGGCTTGGCTGGTGAGGGCCGCGGACAGGATATATCCTCGCGGGACATATACTGGAGACCTATGGACGACCCCCTCGCCGCCTTCGCGTACGCGTTTGTCACCCTCTTCATCATCCTCCACCCCCTCCTGGTGGTCCCGACCTTTCTCGGGCTCACCCGGGGCTACAGGACGGAGGAGAAGACCAGGCAGGCCACCATAGCCACTGCCGTGGCAGGCGGACTTCTCTTCACCTTCCTCATCTTCGGTTCCCTGATCTTCGATATCCTGGGCATCACCCTCCCGAGTTTCGAGGTCGCAGGGGGCGTCCTCCTCCTGATCGTCGGGATGCAACAGGCGCTCGGGATCGAGTACACGCCACCGGAGGGAGGGCAGCAGCAGAACATCGGGGTGATCGTCGGCACTCCCCTCATCTGCGGGCCGGGTTCGATCACGACGGCGATCCTCCTCTCGACAAAACTTGGCATCCTGGTCACCGTCCCGGCCGTCCTCCTCTGCCTGGTACTGACCTGGCTCACCCTCAGGTATGCAGATGTCATCCAGCAGGCCCTCGGCGAGACGATAAGCGGTGTCATGACCGACGTCTTCGGGATGGTCCTTGCGGCCCTCGCGGTGACGCTCATCGCCGAAGGCGTCGACGGCCTGCGATAGACAAAAATTTTCACGAACCACCTCTTTCTTCTGCCGCGAGAATGCGGGAAAAATCGCACGCCCTCTTCTCGAATGAAGAACACACGGGAGACGAACCTCCTGTCCTGACGGCTGTGCCGGTTTCATCACTTTTAAAAACGTTAGAATCCGCCCTGATTCTTCATTTCACAGGCTATTCAAAATAAAAATCTACAGATTATTAACTTAATCATGTTGAAAAAAGAGCAATCAACAAATATAGTATCAACCAATTAATTTATTCGATTCTGCGGCGCGGATAGAGATTTCGTTGCCAGGCGTGCAGGCATATGCAGAAAAATCCTGAATATACCCCCGTTATGGCATGCAGCCCGGATCAGCGAGGACCATCAATGACCAAGCAGACAACGACACCCGAAGACTGCGAGCAGGAGAACACCCGGCTCAAAGAGAGACTAGCAGAGGCAGAGGCGAAGATGGGGCGGTATGAGACCATCCTCGACGAGATCCCCTTTCCCATCTCAGTCACCGACATGGAGATGAACTGGACGTTCATGAACAGGGCACTCGAGTCCCTGCTGAACCTCGACAGAAAGAAGGACCTTGGAAAGCACTGCAGTTCATGCAAAGGTGCGGCCTGCAGCACCGAACAGTGCGGCATCGCCGCCCTCAGGGGTGGAAAGAAGAGAACGATCTTCGAGGAGCACGGAAAGAGCATCCAGATCGATGCCGCCTACCTGACCGATGCCACGGGCGCACAGATCGGCCACGTCGAGATCCTGCAGGACATCACCGCAATGGCAAGGGTCACCGCGTTCCTGGAGGCCGAGACCCGGAGGATCTCGGAGAACCTCACCAGGGTCGCGGCCGGCAACACAGAGGTCAACCTCACGATGGGGGCGACAGACCGGTACACGGAGAAGGTTGCACCCCTGATCGCCGGCATCGACAGGGCGACGGCAGCGACCCTCGAGTCCCTCGACCTGATGCTGAAAGACGTCGCCATGCTCGTCGGGGCCGGCAAGGACGGGAGACTCTCGATGCGTGCAGATGCCGCCCGGCATAAGGGAGGGTACAGGGCCCTCGTGCAGGATGTCAACGCCCTCCTCGACACCGTGATCGTGCCCCTCCAGGGTGCCGCAAAGGATGCCGAACTCATCGGAATGGGCCAGATCCCGGAAAAGGTTGACGCAACGCAGTACAAAGGGGATTTCAGAAAACTCGCGGAGAGCTTCAACAACTGCACCGACGGCCTGCAGAGCCTGAGAGAGGGCTATGCCGTCCTCCAGAGGACCGCACAGAACGATTACACCGTGAAGGTCGACGGGAATTACCCTGGCGGCTATGCCAGGATCGCAGAGGCGATCAATGTCGTCCAGGACCGTCTCCTCCACCTGCAGGACGCCGTGGGCAATATCAGCCAGGGCGACCTGAAAGACCTCGAAGCATTCAGGCGCATTGGGCGGAGGTCGAAGAACGATCAGATGGTCCCGGCCTTCATCGCGATGATGGAAGCGATCCAGAGGCTCGTGGACGACGCGAACATGCTCGCAAAGGCCGGCAGGGAGGGGAAGTTGTCCACCCGTGCCGATGCCTCGAAGCACCAGGGAGAGTTCGCCGAAGTCGTCGATGGCGTCAACCAGTTGTTCGACTCGGTCGTAGCCCCGGTCAACGAAGCGATGCGGGTCACCGACCACTATGCCGGCGGAGACTACACAAAGAAGTTCTCCGACGACCTCGCCGTCGCCGGAGACTTCCAGAAGTTCAAGGACGCCCTGAACAACATGGCCGACAGGACGGCCGAAACCATCAGGGACATCCAGCATATCGCCGAACAGGTCGATTACGGCACGTCGGAGTCGAACAAGGGCGTGGACCAGCTGGCAAAAGCCGCCGAGCAGGTGGCGATCACGAGCCAGACCTGCGCCGACCTCTCTAAGGAGACGCTCCAGAAGATCGAGGAGGTCGGCAGGCGTATCGCGGATCTTTCGTCCTCGAACGAGGAGATGGCCAGCACCTCGCAGGACGTCCTTGAGAGAGCGGAAAACGTCGCAAAGATTGGCATGGACGCAGAAAGACTCGGAAAGGATGCTAACACAAAGATCACGGCCGTCGAGAAGAGCGCACAGGAGAGCGTCCAGAGCATCACCGAGTTGACCGCGGAGATGCGGGAGATCAACAAGATCGTCAAACTCATCACAGACATCTCGAACCAGACCAACCTCCTCGCGCTCAACGCCGCGATCGAGGCGGCACGGGCGGGCGAACACGGCCGCGGCTTCGCCGTCGTCGCGGGCGAGGTCAGGAACCTCGCCGGCGAGTCGAAGAAGGCGACGAACGACATCGAGAACCTCATCACATCCATCCAGGCAAAGAGCGAGAAGACAGCCACCGCGATCACCTCGGCCAACACCGAGATCTCCTCCAGTGTCGAGAGCGTCAACAACGCCATCCTCGCCCTCAACAGGATCGTCGACGGCGCCGGCAAGGTGACCCGCGACATGGGCGAGATGGCAAAGGCCATCGAAGACCAGGCGAACACGAGCAATGCCGTCGTCAAGATCGTCGACGAAGGGACCAGGCTCACCAAGGAGAACATGGCCGAGGTGGAGGCCCTTGCCGCCCTCGCAGAGGAGTCAAGCGCCTCGACAGAGGAGATCGACAACGCCGTGCACGAACTGACCGGGATGGCCGGGGACCTGAAGTCCTCGGTGAAGAAGTTCAGGATCTGAGGGGGCGGGACAGTGGCAGAGACAGTCGACGTCGTCGAGTTCGGGATCGGGGGCACCAGGTACGCCCTCGACATCCTCCTGGCACGCGAGATCGTCGAGATGGTGCCGATCACCCCGGTGCCGAGGGCACCACCCTATATTGCCGGGATCATCAACCTCAGGGGCGAGATCACCACCATCTTAAAACTCAACACTCTCCTCGGCCTCCCCGGAGAGGGGCGACGCGAGACGCAGAAGATCATCGTCCTCGTACCGGAGGCGGCAAACGGATCAAACACCGGCATCATCGTCGACGACGTCCACACGGTGCGGCAGGTCGGTGAGGGTGACGTCGCCCCGATGGACGAGGCGATGGCGAGGGAGGCGTACGTCAGGGGCGTCATACGGACCGGAAACGGAGAGGATACAAAAAATAAGCCGGAGAGCGACCTGATCATCTGGATTGACCTCCAGAAAGTGATCAGGGAGCAGGTGAGCCGCGCCTGATCCCGGTTCACATTACCTTTTTTGCGGATGTGAGAATAAAAGGGGCCTTGCTCAATCAACCGCGCCGAGCGCGGCCCCAGCAGCCGCAAGGGCCGCTTTCAGCTCAGCATCCCGGATCGGCTTGACAATATAGCCGAGAGGTCGGACCGCGAGAGCCCGTTCCCTCATTCCCCTGTCAGAGTATGCGGTGACGAAGATGCACCTGATCCCGAGTTCGCCGGCAAGAAGGGAGGCGGCCTCGATCCCGTCCTGGTCTCCCTTCAGGTTGATGTCCATCAGGGCGATATCGGGAGAGGTCTCACGGGCTTTTTCCAGGGCAAGAGCGGCCGTAGCCGCCGTTCCCGTCACCGTATGCCCCAGTCTCTTTACCCGGTTTGCAACATCGAGGGCGATGATCGCAGCGTCCTCCACGACCAGCACCTTCACGGCGTCTCGCCCCCGTGAGGGACCGTGACAATGACACGCGTGCCCGGACCGCTGCCTGAGATCGCCATCCGGCCCCCGAGTTGCTCGGTCACCAGGGTCCTGACCAGGGTGAGGCCGAGAGAACCGTCAGTCACAGGGTCAAAGCCTGCTGGCATCCCTGACCCTTCGTCCTCGACGACAAGAGTGAGAGCGGCGCCGTCGTCAAGGGCGGAGACCAGGACGCAACCGGGCGCGCCTGCCAGACAGGCATGGGCGCACGCGTTCGAGACAAGTTCGTTCACGATCAAGCCGACAGGGATCGCCGCATCGAGCCTGAGGGAGAGATCGGACGGGACGACACGGGTGGCAACCAGGTCGGCCGGGTAGTCAGCGGCGGCCGCACTATCGGCGAGGAGGTCTGCGAGATACGCCCCGAGGCCGACGCGGGCATGGTCGGGAGAGCGATCGAGATGGTCATGGGCCCGTGCAAGGACGCCAAGACGTCCTTCGGTTTTCCTGATGATCTCGCGCCCAGCACCCTCCCCCATGCTCCCGGCCTGCAGGGCGAGAAGGCTGGAGATGAGCTGGAGGTTGTTCCGCACCCTCTGGTGGATCTCCGCAAGCAGGCGTTCCTTCTCCTGCAGCACCTGCCGCGACGCGGTGACGTCCTCCATGATGACGGTCACGCCGGCCCCACCGTCATCAAAGACGGTCGGGACGAGTTTCACGACAAAATAGAGATCTTTTCCATCTTTTTCGAACCGGACCTCGTCGGCCCGCTCCTTCCCGGCAAGCGCCACTCGCATCAGCCCGGCCTCAAGGAGGGGGGCGAGGAGGGGGATGTCCAGGGAGCCGATATCCCTGCCCGCGACCTCGCCGCGCCCGAGGCCGGTGAAGGAGAGGAAGTTGTCATTGGCCTGCACCACCCTCCCCGCACTGTCGAGGACGAGGATGAGGTCTGAGGAGAAGTCGAGCATGGCAGAGATGGGCACGCGGTGGGAGAGGTAGTAGACCTTCGCGACGGCGACCTCCTGCATATCGAGGCGACCGGAGACGACGAGCATATTCAGGTACTTCGCCACCGAGTTCCGGTTCATCCCGAGTCGCCGCGAGATCTCGGAGGTGGAGAGGCCCCGCGGCTCTTCACGGAGGAGCTCGATGATCCGCGAGCATTCTCCTGCCGGATCTTCTGGAGTACGTGACACGGGTTAATCCTTCCTGGTTTTCATTCATCAGCACTCTAGATTTATAGTTATTACGAAAACTGCCTATCAATACTGCATGCAAAAGCAAAATGATTATATAATGAAACGGCCATGATCTGTCATCAGAACCGCCTATCAATATTGATAGGCAAATGTGAAAGTCAGGCGCGCCAGAGGCCCGGACCCCGACGGCAGGCTCACACCCCTGCCTCCAGGAAGACCGGGCCCCAAACCGCCCATCACCAGGGAGAAGAGAGACCATGAAATCACAGGAAAAGGCACAAACACAGGATGCAGAGCAGGCGACAGACGATGTGGAGCAGCAGGCAGGAATCGTCCTCCAGGGAGTGGACCTCATCCCCTTCCCCTTCCATATCGTCGACCGGGACTACAGAGTTTTGTACATGAACGCGGCCGCAGCAGCCCTCCTCGGCAAGAAGAAAGAGGATTGCATCGGCAAACACTGCTACGACCTCTATAAGACCAGTGTCTGCAACACGAAGTCCTGCCCCTGCCGGGTGGCAATAGAGGAGGGACGGACGAACACAATCGATATTCCCCTCGGTGGAGGTCGCTGGATCGGAGCCACCGGCGTGGCCTATCGTGATGAAAATGACCGGACCATCGGTGCGATTGAATATTTCCCCGACATCACCGCCCAGAAGCAGACCGTGCAGGACCTCCTCCACGTCGGCGAGGAGGCACGGAACGGAAACCTCTCCGTCCGCACCAACCTCGACGCCGAGGGTGACTTCCTGGAGATCGCAAAGAGCGTCAACGGGATTCTCGAAGCAGTGGTCGTTCCTCTCCAGGGCGCCGCACGGGATGCCGAACTTATTGGAAAGGGCCAGATCCCGGAGAAGGTCGACGCCACCGGGTACAGAGGAGAGTTCAAAAAACTCGTCGAGAGCTTCAACAGCTGCATCGATGGCCTTGAGAGCCTGAGGGAAGGCAGTGCCGTTCTCCAGAGGACCGCACAGAACGATTATACCCGGAAGGTCGAAGGAAACTACCCGGGCGGCTATGCAGTGATCGCGGCGGAGATCAACGCCGTCCAGGACCGTCTCCTCCATATCCAGGGCATCGCAGTCAATATCAGCAGGGGCGACCTCTCCGACCTGAAGGATCTGAAGGCAGTCGGAAAACGCTCGGAGAACGACCAGTTGATCCCGGCATTCACCTCCATGGAAGAGGCGATCCAGGAACTCGTGAACGACGCGAACACGCTCGCAAAAGCCGGAAGGGAGGGGAGGCTGTCCACCCGGGCCGCCGCCTCGAAGCACGCAGGGGAGTTCGCAAAAGTCGTCGAGGGCGTCAACCAGCTGATGGACGCCGTCGTCGCTCCTGTGAACGAGGCGATGCGGGTCGCGGGTAAGTTTTCCGTGGGCGACTACACAGTCAGGTTCTCCGACGACATCGCCGTCGCCGGCGACTTCCAGAAATTCAAGGAGTCCCTGAACGAGATGGCCGGGAAGACATCCGCCGTCGTCACGCAGATCAAGCAGGCCGCGGACCAGGTGCAGTCAGGGGTTTCCGATGCAAGCAAAGGTGCCGACGAGATCGCGAAGGCCGCCGAACAGGTGGCGATCACAGGCCAGAAGTGCGCCGACCTCAACCGCGACCTCCTCTCCCAGATGGAGGAGATCAGCCACCGCATCAGCGACCTTTCGGCCTCGAACGAGGAGATGGCGAGCACCTCGCAGGAAGTCCTTGAAAGAGCGGAAAACGTCGCGAAGATGGGCAGAGACGCGGAGAAACTCGGCAAGGAGGCCAACACAAAGATCACCGTCGTCGAGAAGATCGCACAGGAGAGCGTGAAGGACATCACCGAACTGACCCAGGAGATGCGGGAGATCAACAAGATCGTCAAACTCATCACCGACATCTCCAACCAGACCAACCTCCTCGCCCTCAACGCCGCGATCGAGGCGGCACGGGCGGGCGAGCACGGCCGCGGCTTCGCCGTCGTCGCGGGAGAGGTGAGGAACCTCGCCGGCGAGTCGAAGAAGGCGACAAACGACATCGAGAACCTCATCACATCCATCCAGGCAAAGAGCGAGAAGACGGCAACCGCAATCACCTCGGCCAACAGCGAGATCTCCTCCAGTGTCGAGAGCGTCAACAACGCCATCCTCGCCCTCAACAAGATCGTCGACGGTGCCAGCGAGGTGACCCATGACATGAGCGAGATCGCAAAAGCCGTCGAAGACCAGGCAAACACGAGCAACGCCGTCGTCCAGATCGTCGACAACGGCACCAGGCTGACCCAGGAAACGATGAAGCAGGTGAGCGACCTTGCCGCCCTCGCTGAGGAGGCAAGCGCCTCGACAGAGGAGATCGGGAGCGTCACCCACCAGCTCGACTCCATGGCCGGAGAACTGAAGGACACCATGAAGCAGTTCAGGGTGTAGACACCATGGAGATCATAGACGTCGTCGAGTTCGAGATCGGGGGCACCCATTATGCCCTCGATATCAGCCTCGCACGGGAGATCGTCGAGATGATCCCGATCACCCCGGTGCCGCGTGCAGCACCTCATATCGCCGGGATCATCAACCTCAGGGGCGAGATCACCACCATCCTCAACCTCAACAGACTTCTCGGCCTTGCCGAGAGGGACGATAACGCGACACGGAAGATCATCGTCCTCGTCCCTGATGCAGCAAACGGCTCGAACACCGGGATCATCGTCGACGATGTCCACTCGGTGCTGCGGGTCGGAAAAGACGACATCGTCCAGATGGACGACACCCTTGCAAAGGAGGCGTATGTCAAGGGGATTATCAGGATGAAGGCGGAGGAAAAGGGAGGAAAGGCCCAGAATCAGGACCTGATCATCTGGATCGACCTCCAGAAGATCCTCCTCAACCTGACAGGCTGAAACCCGGGAAAGCACGAATAGAAACATATTACCCGCATCCGCCCGGATCATATTGGTGGAATGCAGGGAACAGAGTGGAAGGGTCTGGAATTCTGCAGGTTAAGACCTCATGTCTGTACCTTCTCACTCGCGTTTTTTACCCTGGTCTGTTTTTCCGTCGTTTCATACGCCTTCTCCGTCGGCATCACCAGGATCACATCGTTGGCCCTCTATGTCCCGGTCGTCCTCATCGCATACCGCTACCCGCGCTACGGCATCCTCTCGGCCTTCCTCACCGGCGCCACCTATCTCGCCCTGTACCGCATCTTCATCCCCGGATGGACGGACTTTCCCGAAGTGCTCATCAACACCGTCCTCCTTGTCGGCATCGGGTCCCTCACTGCTATCCTCTCGTACAGGCTGAGCGAGAAAGAGAGCAACCTGCGGGGCATCTACGACGCTTCCTCAGCAGGCATCTTCCTCCTCGCGAAGGACGGGAGCATTGCCGAGGAAAACGACAGGTTTCTCTCGATGCTCGGCTATAACGACGGGGAGAGGCCGGAACGCCTTGACCATATCTGGCAGGAAGAGGAGGCCGCCCGCTTCCCGGGAGAGGTGAAAGCCGACGCATCCAGGAATGGTATCGAGACCGAGTTCATCGCACGGGACGGCCGGCATATCCCGGTCGTCCTCTCGGCAGCACCCGGACCTGACGACCTGACCGTCTGTACGGTCGTCGATATCGGCCAGCGGAAACAGGCAGAGAAGGAGAGAGAGGAGGAAAGAGCGCGGACACGGGAGTACCTGGACGTCGCCGGGGTGATCCTCCTGATCCTCGACGACAGGATGCATGTCAGGGCGATCAACAGGAAGGGGTGCACCATCCTCGGGTACCCTGAGGACGAGATCGTCAGGCAGGACTGGGCCGAGAACTACCTCCCTGCACGGGTGAGAGAGACCGTGGTCTCGGTATGCACCTCGGCCCTCCAGAGCGACCGCGGCACGGTCGTTTCTTTCGAGAACCCGGTGCTGACCAGGGAGGGTGAGGAGCGGCAGATCGTATGGACGATCCAGCCGATCAGGGATGAAAAAGGGGAGGCATTCTCCATCCTCGCATCAGGAGAGGACATCACCCGGCACAGGCAGACAGTCAGGGCGCTCGAGGAGAGTGAAGAGAGGTACGAGAGCCTTGTCGCCATCGCACCCGAGGCTATCGGGATCTACTGCGACGGGCAGATCGTCTACCTGAATGCCGCCGCCCTCCGGGTGCTCGGGATCAGGGGCCCTGTCGAATTTGGGCAGATGCCCTTCTGGACATTTATCCACCCTGACTCCCTGGTGACCGTCCGCGAGGAACTCACCAAGACCCAGACCGGCGTCTGGTCCTCATACTTCCAGGAGATCAGGCTCTGCAGGGCAGACGGCGGGACCGTGTATGCCGAGTCGACGATGGTCCCGATCACCTACGAGGGCAGGCAGGCCACCCAGTTCGTCCTCAGGGACATCACCGAAAAGAAACAGATGGAGGAGAACCTCAGGCAGTCCGAGGTGCTGTACAGGACGATCTTCGAGGCGGCTGCAGCCGCAATGGTGATCATCGAAGAAGACCTGACGATCTCGCGTGCCAACCCGGGCTTTGTCACCCTCTCAGGGCTCCGGAGGGATGAGATCGAGGGAAAAATCCCCTGGGGCCTTTTTTACTCTCCACAGGATGGGAAAAGGATGCTCGAATACCACAGGAGGCGGTGCAATGGAGACCCGGACGCCCCGCAGACCTATCTCTCCTCATTTACCGATGCGGGGGGGAACTCTCACGATGTCATCGTGACCGCCTCCGTCATCCCGGAGACGAAGAAGAGCATCGTCTCCTTCGTCGACGTCACTGTCCAGAGGGAGTACGAGAAGGAGTTGAAAAGATCGCTCCTGGAAAAGGAGGCCCTTCTCAAGGAGATCCACCACAGGGTGAAGAACAACATGCAGCAGGTCGCAAGCCTCCTCTCTCTCCAGGCCGCGACGGTCGCAGACAGGGAAATTGCCGGGTGCCTGCAGGCAAGCGAGAGCAGGATCACCGCAATGGCCCTTGTCCACGAGAACCTCTACCAGTCTGAGATTCTCGCCTCCATCCGCGCCGACGCCTACATCACAACTCTCTGCTCTGAGATCAGGGCATCATACACACCAGGACCGGGGATCAGGGTCGAGACCGCCATCGACGATGTGGCCCTGGACACGGACACGGCCATCCCCTGCGGACTGATCATCAATGAACTTGTGACAAACGCCTTCAAACACGCCTTTACCGGACGGGACCAGGGCAGGGTGCTGGTCAGCCTGAGGCAGGAGTCCGGGGGGCGACTCAGTCTCAGGGTCGAGGACGACGGGACCGGACTGCCCGCCAATATCTCCATCGACAATGAGGAGACGCTCGGACTGCGACTGGTATCGGCCCTTTCCGATCAGATCGGGGGAACCCTCAGGTTTTCATCAGGCGGCGGGACACGTTTTTCCGTCATGTTCCAGTACGCAACCCAGGAAACGGAAACAAAGGACCGGGAAAATCGCTGATGTAATAAGGTTTCCTGGGCACTGTAGAATCAGGCATGAACCCCTGGCTCAAGCATACGTGATGAAAATTTCTCGTTGCAGTTCTCCTGAGTGCGGAGGGATACTTGATTCCTCTCCTTGCAACAGGGCACCTGAAGGATACTGTTCAATTGCCGCCCCTCGGCTATCTTCATCCGTGGAGGGTCCGGGGGCAACGCCCCCCGGTGTGAGACGGCGGTGAAGATTCTGCGGTCAGGGCGGCACGCCTGATCATCAACCCTTCCCACATCTTCACGCCGGGGGCGCTGCCCCCGGCGCGAGCGTGCGGGAAGGCACGTCGACCAGACGAACCTCCTCAGAACAGTTTTCATGCGGTATGCCTGAGGCGTGCTCCCGACTCATGACCGATTCTACAAAGCCGTTTCCGGTGGTATGCCGGGGCAATGCGTGACCGCCTTCTCATTGCGGATGGAGAAGAAGGGAGTGTTTCAGACGAGCATCTTCCATTTTGATCATCGCAGGATCGGCAGTCCTGCATTGTATTGTCGTCTGTAATGCCAGCCCCGGAACCGGTTCCTGCTGTTCTGCGTACGTGAACCTGAGGACCAGGTCTTCGCCCTTCTTCCATGCCTTCAACGCACAGCGGTGCCGCGGGGATCGGGAGGCATCGAAGATGTCCCTGAACTCTGCATCTCCAGAGGTGTCCAGAGAAGGGAGGTAACAGACCTCTGCGTCGTCTGTCACGAAATCCTCTCCCTCCCATGTCTCCGAAGGTCCGCTGAACCTCGAACCATAGAGCCCGCCCGCCCATATCCAGTCAAGGCGATAGTAATGGATTCTCCCCGGGAAATCCATCTTTATGCAGACTTTTTCAGATGAGTATCTCCCGCCGGGATAGCCCCTCCCCAGGTTGATCAGCGAGCCATATGCCTCGAAGGCGACGACGTCCACCACAGGAAGGCCCGTGGTTTTCCCTGCATTGAAGAGATCTTTGATGAAAGTTATCGGAATTACTGCGGTCTTATGCTCCATGGGGATCGTGATCATGGAAGGCGGCATATATTATTAATATATCTATTTGTTCAATTAATAAATATAGCGAGCCGCCCCGCGGAAATCAGACAGAGTGAATACTTTTTTTCAGGAACCCTGCCTGACAGGAGGAGAGCAAAACAGACCCATCGAAAACCAGCTATCGCGGTATCTTCCGGGCCAAAAAAAGAAAAATATTGTCAGAGCCCGGCAAGGAACATCCGGTGGAGCCGGAGGTCGCCGCCGAGTTCGGGATGGAAGGAGAGGACCATATGCTCCCCCTGCCGCACCGCCACGATCCCCTGCGGCACGGTGGCGAGCACCTCCACGCCGGGGCCGGCACTGACCGCGAGGGGCGCCCTGATAAAGACCGCGTGGAAGGGGGCGTCGAGGCCCGTCACCAGGAGGTCGGCCTCGAAGGACTCGCGCTGCCGCCCGAAGGCATTCCTGTCCACGACGATATCGACGATGCCGAGAGGGGTGAAGCGGGTGTCGCCGATCCCTGCTGCCACCAGCACCATTCCGGCACAGGTCGCGAAGATCCCGCCGTCGAAGGTGCTGATCGCCTCACGGAGGCCGCTCTCGTCGATCAGGCGGGCGATCGTCGTCGACTCCCCGCCGGGCAGGGCAAGGGCGTCGCACCCCGCAAGATCGGCCGGGGAACGGACAGGGACAACCTCCCCCTCGCCGCCGAGGGCCTCCTCGAAGGCCCTGATATGCTCGGAGACGTCGCCCTGAAGGGCGAGGACGCCGACCTTCTTACCAGCCACGCTCCTGCAGCCTCTCTTCGTCTTTCAGTTCGTGGATATCCAGGCCCTTCATCGGGTCGCCGATGCCGCGACTCACTTCGGCGATGAGCTTCGCGTCCGTGTAGTGGTGGACGGCCTCGACGACCGCCTTCGCCATCTTCTCCGGGTTCGAGGACTTGAAGATCCCTGAGCCCACGAAGACGCCGTCCGCGCCCATCTGCATCATCAGGGCGGCGTCCGACGGGGTTGCGATCCCGCCTGCCGAGAAGTTCACGACAGGGAGACGGCCTCTCTTCACCGTCTCGGCAAGAACCTCGTACGGCGCCTCGATCGCGCGGGCGCGGGCACGGAGTTCCTGCTCGTCCATGCCGACAAGTTCCCTGATCTCGCCCTGGATAGCCCGCATGTGCCGGACGGCCTCGACAACGTTGCCGGTGCCGGCCTCGCCCTTCGTCCTGATCATTGCCGCGCCCTCGTTGATCCGGCGCATCGCCTCCCCGAGATTCCGGGCGCCGCAGACAAACGGCACGGTGAAGCGTGCCTTGTCGATGTGGTACTCCTCGTCGGCCGGGGTCAGAACCTCGCTCTCGTCGATCATGTCGACACCGATCGCTTCAAGGACCTGCGCCTCGACAAAGTGGCCGATCCGCACCTTGCCCATCACCGGGATGGAGACGGTATCGATGATCTCGAGGACCTTCTCGGGGTCGGCCATCCGCGCCACCCCGCCGGCCTTCCTGATGTCCGCGGGAACCCTTTCCAGGGCCATCACCGCGACGGCGCCCGCCTCTTCAGCGATCCGCGCCTGCTCGGCGTTCACCACGTCCATGATCACCCCGCCCTTCTGCATGGACGCAAAGCCCCGCTTCAGGAGCTCGGTGCCGTACCTCAGTTCCTCAAGTTTCATTATTCCTATCTATTGGACAGTCATGCCCATAAAAATAGTGCGATGATCGCAAAAACCGAAAATACGAGGGTTATTCCGCGGACTGAACCGATTATATCGGCCCCACCCGCTGCAAGGCTCTTCTCACCCGGACCGATCTGGTAGACACCCCTCTTGGCGAACCGCACCCCTGTCCCGCCGGCGAGGACGGACATCGGCCACCCGCCATTGAAACCCGGCCTTTTATGCCTGTCTTCAAGGAGACAACGCCACGCGGGCATGAACCTCCCCTCCAACCCGAAGTACAGGAGGCCGACACATCCCGATACCCTGGAGGGGAGGAGGTTTGCGATATCGTCGGCCCGTGCGGCGCACCAGCCCAGGCGTGCCCGCTCGTCGGTATAACCGAGCATCGCGTCCATGCAGTTGATTGCCCTGTAGACGGCCGCCGCGGTGAGGCCGAGGCCGAAGGGCGCGAAGACGGCGAACCAGAAGAGCGGGGCGATCACCGAGTCTGAGAGGTTCTCTGCGACCGACTCGTACGCCGCCGACCTGATCTCTTCGGCCGGGAGGTCGCGGGTGTCCCGGGAGACAAGCATCCCGGCCGCCCGGCGCCCCTCGTCAAGACTTCCCGAGGTCAGGGCCGCCTCCACCGCACCCGCGTGCTCCTCCAGGGAGCGCCAGGCAAAGGTCGCCTTGAGAAGGAAGGGAGAGAAGACGAGGAGGAGAAGGGCCGGCGCGAAACTCTCGACACACCAGAAGGGGAGGGCGAAGAGAACGACTGAGACGGCCCAGAGCACAACTCCTGCCGTCCGCTGGAGGGGGGCGGGATAGAGAGACGGCCGCCCCCACCAGCCCACGAACCGCCCGAAGAGGGCGACAGGGTGGAGGGGGGTGTGCGGGTCGCCGACGATCCGATCGAGGGCGAGGGCCGCACCCAGGGTCAGGGCCGCAGGAACCATGCGGCGAGCACCCCGGCAACGAGGACGATAAAAGCGGCGGCTTCAAACGCGACCATTTTCGTGGCCGCATAGATGATAAAGAGGAGCGCGGCCGCGGCGACGACCGCAAAGGGGATCACCGGCAGGCGGGGCTCTGCGGCCACGGGAGCAGGGAGAGGCGGTTCTTCGGCCGGAGGTTTCGGCCGCTCACTGACGGCAACACCGAGCCTCGCCCGGTTCGTGCCGTACCCGGTGATCACCTCGATATCGAATGCCCCGGGGAAGACATCTTTCCTGATAAAGATCGGCACCTCGGCTGTCGTATCGACAAAGAGGTTTTCGTGGCAGAAGTCGGTGAACCTCCCGGCATCGGCTGCGGAGAGGGTGAGGTGGAGGGGGGAACCCTCGTTCACGAGCCTGATTAACACCGTGTCGCCTGGCGCTGCACTGACGGGTTCGGGGAGGTCTATCGAGTTTATACCACGAGTATTGAGCCTGATCTCACAGGAAACGTCCATATTCAGTCCTGGTCGGTCTTCGGGAGGAGGTTGGGGATGCTCTCCCTGATGGGGTACTCGACCCCGCAGGCCCCGCAGACAAGGGAGCCTTCAATGACGTCGTCGTCCTTCTCCTCGACCACGCGGAGTTCGAGGTCGCCCTTGCAGACCGGGCAGCAGAGGATCGGGAGGAGGGACCTCTTCACAGTTCATCCCTCACGTCGACGATCTGCGAGAGCTCGGGGCCGGTCGAGATGAGCCCTATCGGTGCTCCGATGTCCTTCTCGGCCTGGTCGAGGAAGGCGATCGCCTTCTCGGTGAGCTGATCGTACGAGGTCGCACCGAAACAGGCCGGGTCCACATGGTCGATGCCGGTGATCGCGGCGATGGTGCAGCCATTGATCATCGCCGAGTACCGGGCCATCTTCCCGTCCCAGCCGCCGATCCTGCGGAGACGGTGGGTGACGGTGCCGAACTCCTGGAAGCCGAGGGTGTTCGACTGCTCCGCGGTCATCTCGGTCTGGAAGGGCCCCTCGCCGACGCGGGTCGGGTAGGCCTTGAAGACGGCGATGACATCGTCGATCCTGGTCGGGCCGACACCGTTGTCCGCGGCGATCTGGGACGCGGAAGTGTCCTTGCTCGTCACAAAGGGATAGGTCCCGTAGTACAGGGAGATGCCAAAGCCCTGCGTCCCTTCGAGGAGGACATTCTCCTCCGCGTCGATGGCGCCGTTGACAGCCTCGGCAACATCGATGATATAGGGCGCGAGTTCGGGGACGTCCTTTGCCTGTCTGGAGATGCGCAGGACGCGGTCCGAGTTTGCCGGGCCGCAGCCGGTGCCGGTCGAACCGATCTTCTTCGAGAGATGGGCGCTTGCCCTGTCCCTGGCTATGTGCTCCTCCTCGATGATGCCGCAGCGGCCGTCGACAAAGGTTCTGTCCGCCACGTCAAGGAGCTCCACCTCATGGAGGAAGACACGCGGATCGACGAGGACGCCGCTCCCGATGCAGAGTTTTGCGTTCGGGTAGACGAAACCGGACGGGATCATCCGCACGCCGTAGTTCTGGTCCCCGACTGTGACAGTGTGGCCTGCATTGGGGCCGACCCCGCCCCGGGAAATAATGGAGGGATGGTCCTGGTGGGCAATATGCGCCACTATTTTGCCCTTTCCTTCATCCCCGAAAAATCCGCCGACAATAATCGTACACGACATTGCTATATCATGTAATTTGGGGTGATACATGATGATAAAAGTATATCATCAGCCCCGACCGCCCCCTCACTCCCGGTCGCACGTCTCTTTTTCGCCCGAAGAGAGGCAGGATCTGATGTTCCGGTAATATGGGATGTGCAGGACGATATGGACGACCATCAGGACCATGAAGAGGAGACCGGTGATGTTGTGGAGGTCCACCCAGTCGCCGCGGGTAACCCCGAGAAATACCCTGAGGTTCGTCGCTCCGGTGCCGGCATGGACCCATCCCCACCCCCCGCCCCCGGATGGAAGGAAGAAAAAAAGCACTATCGACGAGAGCCCTACGACAAAGAAAGATATGATCAATCCGATGTTTATTATTGCGTTTATCTGTCGTTTTCGCATAAAAAGAAGATACGGGCGGCCATATAAAAAACTGACCATTCTGTCAGGGCGCACTCCGACGACCGGATCCGGTGTTCCTCAGGAAACAGGACAGGATCCCGGGATAATCCCACCACGGCCCCGGATCTGGATCATCCGGGCATATTGTATTATTTGAAAAAGCAGGGGGTCTCCAGTGGAAACAAAGGGGTCATGCACCCGCCATTTGTCAGACAAAGGTCATACCCTCTGCCGAAGGGATCCGGGCGATTCCGAAGATTTGAGAGATAAAAATAGGATAATATAATCAGATCAGA
>NZ_JAQVNX010000025.1 GCF_028702905.1 Methanofollis sp. | reverse complement strand
AGTTATGTGTGTGAACCGCAATTCCTCCCCGGCCTAAAGACCGGGGACTCCTTGCGGAGGAAGGTGAAATCCAGATTACGTCCTCGGCCCGGTGTTCTTCATTCCGGTATGCTTGAGTCCCCCTGGACTCATGCCCGTATCTAAAGAACCGGGGAGTGGTATGTCGGGGTGCGGCATCTTTGAATACCTCTGCCGACTGATACCTCTCTGAAATTAAGGGAGTTCAGCTGCAATCCGACATGCCCACCTGAAATAGTTCACTCGATCATCTCTTTCAGGGTCTCCTTAATCAATACCTTTTGCCGAATCTTGAACTCTTCAGACTCCAGATACTCGGAGAATGCTATTTTGCAAATTCTCAAAATGTCATCGGGTTTCATTATTTCATCAGAGAGAGGAGACAAAGATAGATTTTTCAAAATTATATTGCGGGTGTGTTGCGCAATGGAAATCCCCTTCCCCTCTGCCTGAATTTTAAGGACAGCATAATCCTCGGGAGTTAACCGAATATTCACCATTTCAGTCTTTTTACCCTGTTTAGTCACAAGATATCATTGCTCCCTTTACAAAACAATATATCTATATTTCTGAAACCATAGATATCGGAGGTATCTTTATTGGTAACGAAGGATATCTCTGGTATCATGTACAGGTATCGAGGATGGCAACAGACGAACCATCGGATCGGAGAATATAGGGCGCAAATACACCAACCTTCACACCACATAGGGAACTCTTCCCGTAAATCTCCAATCACCCCCACGCAGGAGGGGCCATCTCCCATACTCCATTCATGCAGTTCCGGGATAGCCCCAGGAACGGGACAACCATGATCTCAGTCCTGCTCGTAGACGACGACCCCATGATCCTCGACATCACCCGTCTGTATCTGGAAAGATGGGGCGAATTTTCGGTGACGACATGCGAAGGGGCAACAGAAGCTCTCGATATCCTGGATAACAGATCCTTCGACGCCATTATATCCGATTACGAGATGCCCGATATGGACGGCATCGAATTTTTAAAAGTCGTCAGAGAACGCGGCGAAACTTCCCCATTCATCATCTTCACCGGCCACGGACGGGAGGAGATTGGCATCGAAGCCCACAACGGCGGGGCGAACTTCTACCTCCAGAAAGGCGGCGACCCAAAGAAACAGTTCGCCACACTGAAAAATATGGTCGTGCAGGCGGTCCAGAGCAACGGCGCAAGGCAGCGCTGAGGGGTTTTCACTCGCATGGAAAGGTTGTCCCCGACCGGTCATTCTGCCTTCGTTACCCATATCCCGGAGAAAATGGGCAAAACACCTGAGACACACGTAATACTGCTGAAAAGACCTGACGGCGCCACCGAAGACGTCCCGAAAGAAGAAAATTCAGCTCTGTTGAATCTGGCATGAACCGTGGGCCCAAGCAGACCCATGAAAATTGTTCTGAGGCGATCTGCTGCTAGATGTGCCTTCCTGCACGCTCTCGCCGGGGGACTGACGCCCCCGGATACCCACTCAGGATCGGTAGAGATACGGCAATCTCCCTCCCCCGAACGTCCCGTTCGCTCTTCCCGGGCCCAATCGCAACGGGGGATCCGGGGGCAACGAGCGATAGCGAGTTCGAGAATACGGAAAATCGAAGATTTTCCTGTTCATGCACATCTTCGATGTGCAGCGGGTCGAAGTCTTCGAGGAACCCCCGGCAGGTAGGAGGGGAAGGCAGTGGATCCGCGTCTACTCTCATCGAAGGGAGAGAGACATCAACCTGAACATGAGGATTTCAACAAAGCCGAAAATTCGAAAAAAGGGGGGTGTTGGGGGATTTAGTCTCCGTTCAGCTCTGCGATCAACTCGGCAAGCGTCGCCTTCCGCTCCGCGTAGGCGTCATGCTGGTGGATGCTCTCCTCATTCGTCTGGCGGATGAGGATCATCGAGTCGCCGGGGAGGTCGCTGAAACGGGTGACGACATGCCGTGCCATCTCCCTGACGCAGTCCTCGACAAAGCGGGGGTTGCGGTGGGCCTGCATCACGACATAGTTCTCGTCGCCACGCTTGAGAAGCTCGAAGATCGAAGCGCTCATCGAATCCTTCAGGACCTTGATGATCGTCTCCAGGGAGACATGCTGGTCGTCGTCGGTTTCGATGCAGAGGAAGCCGCGGCCCCGCTGGTTATGGGTGGCCATCGGCACCTCCTCAAAGAAGGCAGTGATCTTCTCCTGCTCGATACCCAGGTCCTGCATCACATGGACCGCATGGTCCTTCATGATGTCCTGGGCACAGGGGCAGGCGGTCATGCCGGTGACTTCGGCACCGATGCTCTTCCTGATGATGGGGTGGTGACCGTTCCGCCGGGCGACCGCACGGGCGTGAACTTTCACGACCTCGTGGCAACTCGTCTTCGAGACAGGAGTCTCGCGGCGGACCATGAACTCGCTGCGCATCAGAACCTCGGTCCTTTCGGCATATTCATGGTGGTCGAGGAGTTTCCGTGCAACAACGCTGCAAAGTTCCTCGATCTCAGAAACCTTTCCATCAATGGCCTCCTGGAGCACTTCATCTATAACCTCGAAGTTCCTGGAGAGGTTGGCCCCCTTCAGGCTGCCGGGGAGGTCGACAAAAACGTCGAAGTTCGAAATGAAGATCACAGAGCGCTTGCCTGGGCGGGAGACTTCAACCAGTTTTTTAACGTTTTTTACGCCGACCCTTGTCAGATTGATGCGGACATCAGGGGTGGTCGACTGTACGTCTGGCAGTTCCATTCTCGTAAACCTCAATTGGAAACTGATCTACGAAGCATGGCGCAAGGGGAAAGATATCGACGAGCGCCAGGATGTAGTGGTGAAAGGTACCCCCTATAGTTATTTATGAACTTCGTTATTACTAAGAAATGATAGAGTATGGTCGAGAAATATTTTGATGCCGATGCCGATATGGGCGTGCTGGCAGGGAAAAAGATTGCCGTCATCGGGTACGGGTCCCAGGGGCGCGGGCAGGCCCTCAACCTGAAGGACTCGGGTCTCGATGTGGTCATCGGGGTCAGGCCTGGAAAAAGCTGGGAAATGGCAATCAAAGATGGCCTGGAGGTTTTTCAGGTCGCCGACGCAGCGCGGGAGGCAGACATCATCCAGGTCCTCCTCCCCGACGAGGACCAGGCGGCAGTCTACCGGAGCGCAGTGAGGCAGGGCCTCACCGCAGGGAAGACCCTGATGTTCTCCCACGGGTTCAACATCCACTACGGCCAGATCATCCCGCCGCCAGACGTGAACGTCGTGATGGTCGCGCCGAAAGGGCCCGGCCATATGGTGAGACGGACGTACGAGGAGGGGAAGGGTGTTCCGGCGCTCATCGCCGTCGAGCAGGACGCAACAGGCGATGCGAAGGCGATCGCCCTGGCGTACGCAAAGGGTATCGGGGCGACGCGGGCCGCGGTCTTTGAGACGACATTCAGGGAGGAGACCGAGACCGACCTTTTCGGCGAGCAGGCGGTGCTCTGCGGCGGGTGCACGTCCCTGATCAAGGCCGGGTTCGAGACTCTGGTCGCCAACGGCTATGCTCCGGAGATGGCCTACCTCGAAGTGCTCCATGAGCTGAAACTGATCGTCGACCTCATCTATGAGGGCGGGTTCTCAGGGATGCGGGACTCGATCTCGAACACCGCAAAGTACGGCGACCTCACGCGGGGGCCGCGTGTCGTCGGCCCTGAGACCTACGAGGCGATGCAGGAGATCCTGGACGAGATCCAGGACGGCCGCTTCGCAAAGGAGTGGATCCTGGAGAACATGACAGGCAGGCCGGTCTTCACCGCCCTCACCCGTGCCGACGAGGAGCACGAGATCGAGTGTGTGGGGAAGGAGATCAGGGCCCTGATGCCGCAGTTCCAGAAAAAATAACTCCTTTTTTTGACCAGCGGAGCGCACGTGAAATGAGTCGTCACTGCTTTTTTCCCTCTGCAAGAACGGGGGCGACGAGATCTTTGAGTGCCCCGCGATCGCGTGATGTCGTCCAGACCCCCGGTCCGTCTGGTGCCAGTGTGCGGATTATGTTCTGTTCTTCGCCACTGTCCATGAAGAACACCGCTTCACTGATGGTGATCTGCCGCGGAGAACCATCGACGATATACCTCGTCTCGAATTTCGTGGGCTGAGAGAAGCGGAGGGCGACATAGGTGCTGTTTCGTTTCATCGCCGCCAGTTCTTCCTGGGAGAACCCGGTCTTGAGTTGCGCATTGATGCACCTGATCAACTCCTGGCATTCCGCATCGATGGTCGGATAGCGTTCGTCCTCCGGGTCGAGCAGGACGCTCCGACCCCCCGCCGGGTGGATGTCGAGATAGGCCGTATCATTCCTCGGGGTCGGCTGCACCGTGGGGGGCACCGTGGGTGTTTCGCCTCCCGGCGGCGTCGATATCGGCTGCGTTACCGAAGGCATGATGACCGGTGTCCGTATGTAGTTCTTTGCGATTGCGACCACGGTCTCCGTCTCCAGGTCCACGAATACCCAGATTTGTGCGTCTTTTGTTTCTATTGCGACGGTCGGCACTGTTTCCGATCTTTCCACGCCCCTGAAGGCGTGTGTTATGGTGTTATAGTCCACGTCCGTGATCTCGTAGTCTCCATGGAGATAGTCCTGCACGGTGGCGTTCGCAAGGGCGATCCTGACGGCCGCCGCCTTCTCGTCCGCCGTGAGGCCGGAGGGGGCCACAGGTCCGTCTCCATTCTCTACGCACCCGGCTACGAGTACAAAAAAGAGGATGAGTGCTCCTGTGGCGATCAGGCGTCCTGTCATATCAGATCCAAGTATAGTATTTCCATGCATTTCCCACTATGCTATGGGATTCCCGTATTGGACAGGGGGTGGGAGAACAACCCCAATCTGTGGGAACATCCGAGTTCCACCTCACCCCCCCACTATTCCCCTGATAAAGGAAACCATCTCGAAAGACTGCAGTTCCTGAATCATCTGTCCACGCAGGAACACTCTCATCTGACCAGATCTCATTGGCGTGATTAACATCATTTTCTCTGAATGCCAGATGTCCGCTCCGCACCCAATTATCATCTATCCAGATGTGGTACAGATAACCTCCACTCTCATATGTATCAGTTACGTAGATAGCATAATTCCTGTAGGTTGAAGAATCGGTTTCCCCGTGGAACTGCCATTCGCCCTCGTCATTATCGTATGTAAAGCATTGTTTCATGTTGTCTGGAACGGATCGTGCAACGCCCACTTCTGTCCAGCATTCAGTCGAGGGATTCGGCTTCTTTCCAACATGTGTGGTAATCACATGTTGGTAAGTCCCATCTGGTTCTACGAGCATTTCGCTCGGCTTCATATACACGTTGATTCCTCTGTACGCGTTGTTATTGGTGACAGACATCATCTGGAGTGCCTGTTCAAGTGCTCTTGTGCTGCTTTCCGCACTGAATGGTGAGTAATCGGGACCTCGAATTTTCTGAATAATTTTCAACTCTTCTGTTGACGGGGGAGTTCCTTTCCAGCATGCTCCGGTATCTGGATACCACCCATACCCTTGTTTTGCCAGTTCTCTTGTAATGTCATCGTTAGCGTAATTTTTAGACTTTAATTCGTTGATGAGTGTCTTTGCAGGACTTTCAAATTCATTGAGTTTTGCTGCTTCTTCTTTTGTGGGCAAGCGCTCCCGAATAGCTCCCGGATCGAGAGATTCATACTGGTCGGTCGCTTCCGGCATCGCAGTTATTGCATTCACCGCCGATATTCCTTCTATGCTCACCAGCAGAAACGCGAGGAGCAAGGAGAATGCCTGCATTAAAATTCTTTTTTTCATGTTTTCTACCTCCAGTGTTCCCCGGAGGCACGGACCATACCTTCAAGTATCAGAAAGGAATACAGTGTCATGCCTCCGGGCAGTGCGGGGCCCTGTCGGAGTCCTGACAACGCGGGGGGGTCCTGCCGGGAGATCCTTTTGATCTCCACAACACGAAATATCCTTGTTGTATTATATATCATTTCTGGCACGATCATCTAACAGTCGCGGGATTTTCACCTCCCCGAACGGATGCATCATACCTGAAAAATACGATCTCCCACATCGGCGTTTCTCCTGCCCTCCGCCGCGGAAGAATACCCTTTCTGCATCCTGCGCGCGATCGAATCTCCGTCCTGCACCGCGACGGCCCTCCTGAATAGACCGCTCGACCATGGCCGGGGCAATACAGACAGAAAAAATTCCTCCAATTCTCTGTACCGGAACGAAGATATCCCATCCCGGTGATCAGTCCTCCATGAAGGTCTGTATCGTCTACTATTCTGCCACAGGAAACACGAAGAGGGTCGCAGAGGCGGCCGCAGAGGCGACAGGCGCCGATCTTGTCGAGGTGAAGGACCTCGCGGACTACTCGAAGGTGATGATGTACCTCAAAGGGGCGCCGAAGGCGAGGCGGGGGGAGAAGGCCGAGATCGAACCTGCCGTCATCGACGTCGCTTCCTATGACGTCGTCGCCATAGGGACGCCGGTCTGGGCGTTCAGGGCAGCGCCTGCTGCGAACGCCATCGTTGCAGCTCTCGATAACTGCGAGGGGAAAAAGGGGATAGCGTTTGCGACGAGCGGCGGGGTTCCGGGCGAGACCCTCTCGATCCTTGCCCGGCAGATCGAAGAGAGGGGGATGACGGTCGCAGGCACATTCCACATCACCGACAGGGAGATCACAAAAGGGGAGGGTATCGACGGCCTTGCCCGCCTGATCAGTACTGCATCTGGCGCGTGATCGAGGAGAGGGCGAACCCGATCTCCTCCGGGCTGAGGGTGAAACTCTTTGCTCCGGCCGAGAACCGCAGGCCTTCGCCGCCGACGGTGCCGATGACCTGGTAAGGGAGACCGGCAAGCGCGGACTCGTCCCTGAAAGTGACGAGGAAACGGCCGTAGGTCTCGGAGAAGAGGGCGGTCATGGGATCGCCTGCAAGTGTCACCTCTGCGTCAGGGCAGAGTTTTGCAAGGGCCGCAAGGAAGCCGCCTTTCGAAAGGTCGGTGGCGCCGGTGATCGCGTCGGCCGCCACAAGGTCGCGGACCTTCGGGACAAGGGCCGGGTCTGCCATCGCCGGGGCCTCACCACCGCATCCTGTCACCGCGTCGAGGATGGAGCCGCCAGAGTGCGGGCCGGTCTCCCCGACAAGAGCGATCCTGTCGCCTGCCGAGGGCCGCATCCACCGGCGGATCGGGCCCTTGCCGACCATCCCGATGGACGGGGTCGGCTTGATCTCGGTCCCGTACTCGTCGGACTCGTTGTACAGGGAGACATTCCCGCCGACGACCGGGGTGTCCATCTTCCGGGCCATGTCGCCGAGGCCGAGCACTGCCTGCTCCATCTCCCAGAAGACCTCCGGGTGGAGGGGGCTTGCGAAGTTGAGGCAGTTGACGATACAGAGGGGTTCGGCGCCGACGCAGGCAAGGTTCGCCGCATTCTCATAGACGGCATTTGCCGCACCGGCGTACGGGGAGAGGGCGATCTGACGGGGGTTGCAGCCGCAGGAGAGAGCGAGGGCGGCGTCTTCCAGACGGATCACCGCAGCGTCATGGGAGAGGGAGACCGAGCGCACCTGCACGTCGTGGTCGTACTGCCCGGAGATCCATGCCTTCGAGGCGATGTCAGGGTGGGCGAGCACCGCAAGGGCGAGGTCCTTAAGGTCGCCTGCAGGGGCGGCGTACGGGGTGCCCGCGGCCTTCGGCGCCTTCGGGAGGGCACAGCCCGGCGTCCCGCCGACAAGGAGGTCGACCGGGAGGTCGCAGACGACCTGTCCTTCGAACTCGACGATGTACCGGGGCTCCGCGATCACCTCGCCGATCTCGCTCCAGGAGAGGTCGTACTTCTCGGCGATCGCACCCATGAGGGCGACGTCGCCAGGGGCAACCTCGACGAGCATCCTCTCCTGCGACTCGGCGAGCATGATCTCGACCGGGTTCATCCCGGTCTCACGCAGGTGGACGCGGTCGGCATGGAGGCGGGCGCCAAAGGAACTCGCCATCTCGGACGAGGCCCCGGCAAGACCGGCGGCGCCGAGGTCGCGGCAGGAAAGGACTTTCCCGGTCTCCGCCATCTCGCAGGTCGCTTCGATGAGGAGTTTCTCGGTGAAGGGGTCGCCGACCTGAACGCTCGGCCTGTCCTCGGCCTCCGAACCCTCGGAGAGGTCGCGAGACGCGAAGGATGCTCCGCCAAGCCCGTCGCGCCCGGTCGACGAACCGAAGAGGACAAGCCGATTGCCGGGCGCCTTCACCCGGGCGGTGGTGAACCGGTCGGGCGGGACGACGCCGACGCAGACGACGTTCACGAGGGGGTTGCCCTGGTACGAGGGGTCGAAGACGGCCTCTCCCCGCACCACGGGCACGCCGATGCAGTTCCCGTAGTCGCCGATACCGGCGATGATGTGCTCGAAGAGGTACCGCGTCTTCTCCTCGGAGAGGGCGCCGAAGTACAGGGGGTCCATCAGGGCGATGGGCCTGGCGCCCATGGAGATGATGTCACGCACGATCCCGCCGACGCCGGTGGCGGCGCCGTCGTAGGGGTCCACATAACTCGGGTGATTGTGGCTCTCCATCCCGACGGCAAGGGCGCAGGTGTCGGAGAAGCGGACGATGGCGGCGTCGTCGCCCGGGCCGAGGATGACGTTTTTTCCCTCTGTCGGGAGGGTCTTTAACAGCCCCTTGGTGGAGCGATAGGAGCAGTGCTCGCTCCAGAGGTTCTCGAAACAGGCGGCCTCCACATCGGTGAGGCCCCTGCCCAGTTTTCCGGTGATAAACGCAAGGTCATCGGCAGACAGCATGTACTCACAGGTGGGTTTCGGGGCCTATATATCCATCTCAGGGGTGCTATCCCTTTTAACCGATCCCGGCAATAGTATAACACCATGGCAGATCCCTATGAAGAGTTGCTGAAGAAAGCCTACGCCAATATCACCGAAATCGGCCCGAGCGCCGAGCGGTTTCATATTCCCGAGGCGAAGGTCTACATGGAGGGCAAGACCACCGTCATCGAGAACTTCGGGGACATCGCCGGATATATCAGGCGAGAGCCCGACCACCTGATGAAATATCTCGTCGGCGAGCTTGGTACGGCAGGAAAGATCGAGGGCGGCCGCGCGGTCTTCAACGGGAAATTCGAGGAGTCGGTGATCTCCTCGGCGATCAAGAACTATGTCGAAGACTATGTGATCTGTTCAGAGTGCGGGCGGCCTGACACGAGACTTGTCAAGGACGACCGCATCCTCATCCTGAGGTGCGACGCCTGCGGCGGCCACCGGCCGGTGAGGAAGCGCAAGGCACGGACAGAGGAACCGGGCAGCCGTCTCGAGGAGGGCGCGATCGTGGACGTCAGGATCGAGTCCATCTCCAGGCGCGGCGACGGCGTGGCACGGATCGGGAAATACATCATGTATGTCTCGAACGCCCGCCCGGGTCAGACTGTCAAGGTCAAGATCACCAGAATATCGGGATCGATCATCTTCACCGAGCGGGCCTGATCAGGGTTTCCTGATCTCGACCCAGAACCCGGCCTCATCCTCTTTTATCCGGGCTGAATGAAGCCCGGCACGGGAAAGGTCGGGAAGAAGGGAGGCAGGGGCGGCACGGCCGCTCCGCCTGGCAACATCCCGGTCCCAGTCAGGGTTTATCTCCCGCATTTTCTGAAAGATCTCCCCCTGCAGGGCCCGTGTCCCGAAACTCCCGCCCAGATAGGCGACGCCGCCCGGCGCAAGGGTGCGGTGCACCTCCGCAAAGGCCCGGACGCGGTCTTCCCAGAAAAATATGGAACCCCGGGAGACGAAGAGGTCGACGGCGCCGTCCCTGAAGGGAAGGGCGTGGACGTCGCCGAGAAGAGGAAAGACCCGGCCTTCAAGGCCGGCGTCCCTGATGTGCTCCCCGGCAAAGCCGAGCATCCCGGCGGAAAGGTCGAAGGCGAGGACGTCCATCTCTGAGGCACGGGCAAGAGCGACGGCAAGGAGGCCGGGACCTGTACCGAGGTCGACACAAAGCCCTTCTCTTTTTCCCGACCAGATAAGGAGTCTCTCCGCGATCACCGGATAGAGAGGAGAAAAGATGCGGGTTGCGATCCGGTCGAAGCCGGCCGCATCCCTCTTCATGCTTATGCGGTCTTTTGAGCCCGGATCTGGGCGAGGAGTTCGTCGCACTGGGCGTTCGTGCGGGCGCAGGCCTCCAGAATCACGGTGATGGGATCCTTTCCGCCGCGGGTTGTGACGAGGAGTTCGGGATCGGAGAACTGGTACTTTATTTCGTATCGTGCCACGTCGACGGAGAGGTCGGTGAGGATCTCCTCGACGAGGGGGTTCATGAAGGTGTGACCCTCTCCCTTCAGGACCATCCGCACCTTGTCCTCTTCGCGCTCAAGGATCTTGACATCCATGTATGTGTAGGTGGTGGGCAGGAGAGTATATAGATATGGGTACGGGGAAAATGCCCCGGATCTACCGGCCGACATGAGGGGTTTTTATGCCGGGAGGAGGGAGAACGTGCATGGAGAGAGGCGGGCAGCTGAAGCGGGCCCTCGGTCTCCCTGAGGTCACCCTCTCGGGGGTCGGGATCATCCTCGGTGCCGGCATCTATGCCCTGATGGGGGAGGCGGCCGGCCTTGCCGGGAATGCTGTCTGGGTCGCCTTCGGGATCTCAGCGGTGATGGCGGCATGCACCGGGCTTGCCTATGCCGAGCTCTCCTCGATGTTTCCGCGGGCGTCGGCAGAGTACGCCTATGTGGGCCGGGCCTTCGGGCAGACGACCGCCTTCCTTGTCGGCTGGCTCATCCTGGCCTCGGGTGTCCTCTCCGCGGCGACGGTCGCCCTGGGCTTCGGTGGATACATCTCCAGCCTCGCGGGCATACCGGCCGTCCCGGCCGCCCTGCTCCTCATCGCAGGGCTTGCGGCGATCGGGGTGTACGGGATCAGGGAGACGGCCCTCTTTGCGATCGCGATGACCCTCATCGAGGCCGGGGGGATCGTTTTCGTGATCGTCATCGGCATCCCGTACCTCGGGTCTGTAGACTATTTCGCGATGCCAAAGGGTCTACCCGGGGTATTCCAGGCCTCTGCCCTGGTCTTTTTCGCGTACATGGGGTTCGAGGAGATGGTGAAGCTTGCCGAGGAGACGAGGGAGCCGGAAAGGACGATCCCGCGGGCCCTTCTCCTCGCCCTTGCCGCGGCTGTGGTGCTGTACATGCTCGTGACGGTGAGCGCGGTCTCAGTCCTCGGCTGGGAGGGGCTTGCGGCCACGCCCGCACCTTTTGCCGCGATCGCGGATGTGGCCCTCGGCGGGAGCGCTGCTCTCATCATCTCCCTTGTAGCCCTCTGTGCGACCGCGAACACCTCTCTCCTCCTCATCGTCGCCACGTCGCGCCTCGCCTGGGGGATGGCCGGCGACGGGGCCCTGCCGGCCCCCCTTGCACAGGTGCACCCGGCCTTCGGGACGCCGTGGGCGGCGGTCGCGGTCGCCGCCGCCATTGCCGCGGCATTCACCCTCACCGGCGAGATCGCGTATGTGGCGAACGCGACGAACTTCGCCCTCTTCCTCACCTTCGCCCTGATCAACGCGACAGTGGTCGTCCTCCGCCTGCGGGAGCCCGATTTCACCCGTCCCTTCCGGGTTCCCCTCGCGGTGCGGGGGGTGCCGATTGTGCCTCTCCTCGGCATCCTCTTCTCCTTCTTTCTTCTCCTCCAGATCGAGGCAGAGATCGTCCTTCTCGGCCTCGGCATCCTTTTCGTGGGGTGGGGGGTGTCGCGGGTGTACAGGGGAGGGGGAGAATAAAGATCGAGAGAAGAGGGGATTTGCCGGGGGGAAGCGGTAAATCCTGGAGGGCAGGAGCGGAAGGCCAATTTCCCTCTTCATGATCTCATCTGCCCTTCCCCGGTCCTATCGTAGATCGGGGGTCTGGGGGATGCGAGCATCAGCGAGCTTGAGAAAAACGCAGTTTTTCGAGGGTAGTCCCCCAGCCTAGATTGTGGGGAAGGCGGTTGAACGGCGTCTCGCACCGGGGGACTACGCCCCCGGACCCCCGCTCAGGGTTGGGGGTGGACGGTAACCACCCTCCTCAGGACTTTTGTTCTCTCTTCCCAGGCCCTATCTTATGTTAGGGGTTCCGGCAAAGTGTAGAGGCAAGGCAGGGGACAGCACAATCCCCCCTGAGATCAAGAAGGGGGTATCACCATTACTATGAGATTTTCTCCCGATCGAAAAAAAGAAAAAATCCGAAAACCCTGTCCCCTCACAACTCGAAAGTCTCGCCGTCCATCGCAAGGTGGGGAGTGTCCCAGGGGATGAGGTGAGAGGCGTGGGTGCAGCGGAAGTCCTTTGGCCTGAGTTCTTCCACCATCTTCAGGGCGTCGGCATAGTTCATGTGCTTGGTGATGGTGTACCCCGGCGGGACGATGGCGTCGAGGACCAGGAGGTCGGCGCCTGCAAGGGCCTCTTTCGTCGCCGCCGGCATGCGGTCGTTCGTGTCTGAGGTGAGGGCGAGCACCGCACCGTCATGCTCGATGCGGACGCCATAGGTCGGCATCGGCGGGTGATCCACCGCCAGGAGGGTGACCTCCGCACCGAAGAGGTCGAAGGGGCGGTACGGTTCGACGGTGTGCTCTTCGAGAGAGAGAAAAGAGAAGACCGAGCCCGCATAGTCAAGGGTCGGGGCGGCGGCATAGACCGGCGGCACCCTCTGCACCCGGTAGAACTCGCCGTAGCCCATGAAGTGGTCGTAGTGGCCGTGGGTCCAGATCACGGCGTCGATGTGCGGCGAACCGGCGGCGATGAGCTGGGCTCTGAGATCGGGGCCGGTGTCCACCAGAATGTGCTTCTCCCCGATCTCCACGAGGACGGCCGCTCTCAGGCGCTGCCGGCCGGCGCGGCTGGCCCCGGTGCAGACCGGGCACGAACACCCGATCTTCGGTGTCCCGATGGCGTCCCCGGTCCCGAGCAGCGTGACCTTCATCCTATCCCCACGAGCAGTTCCGGATCAGGTTGCGGTTCTCCACCGTCAGGAGGCCGCACTCGAGATCGTTCTGGGAAATTGTCCGCCGCTTATCCATCAGGGCGTTCAGAACCGCTTCTTTCAGCATCATCTTCAGGTCGGCGCCCGAAAAGCCCTCTGTCCGCGCCGCGACACCGGGGAGGTCGCAGTCGCAGTCGCAGTCGAGGGAGCGGGCGAAGGTCGCCAGGATAGATGCCCGCATCGCCTGGTCAGGGAGAGAGAACTCGACGACCTCATCGAAACGCCGCCATGCGGCCTGGTCAAGGAGCTGCGGGTGGTTCGTCGCCCCGATCATGACCACGCCATTTTTGACCAGGCTGATCTTGTCGATGTTTTTCAGGAGCATGTTGACGGCCCGCTTCATCGCCCCGTGGTCGTCGGAGACCCGACTCTTCGCGACAAAGTCGAACTCATCGATAAAGAGGATGCAGGGGGAGAGGGCCTTTGCGATCTCGAAGATCCTGTCGATATTCTTCGAGGTCTCGCCAAGGTACTGGGAGGTGACCATGGAGAGGCGGACCTCGAGCACCGGCATGTGGAGGTCGTGGCAGATGGCAAGGGCGAGGGAGGTCTTGCCCGTGCCTGGCGGGCCGACGAAGAGGAGTTTGCCGACCTCGGAGATGTTGTGGTCGCGGAGGAAATCGCGGTTCTCGATCACCGTCCCTATCCTGGCGATCACCTCCTTCTGCGCGTCGGTGCAGACGATACCGTCCATCTGCTGCTCGATCTCTTCGGGGGCGCTGACGATGACGAGTTCCAGCGCCTCTTTGAAATGCTCGTCTTTATCGGTCAATTGTGCAACCCGCCGGTCAAGGGAGAGGCGGGAGTCGGAGAACCGGGGGTTTTTCGCCCGCACGTCCTCGTACCTGAGGTTGAGGGAATCGAAGTTTCCTATATAGAAGGCGAGCGCCGGGTTCTTCGCCACCTGCTCCTTTCCGCCATGACCGGCGAACCATTCGGCCCCGGCCTTGAGGTCGGTGATATGATAGTGAAGGTTGAGGGTGTCAAAATCTACGAAGGGGTTTTTGAGAAGCATTTTAACCGTCTCGTCGGTCGTCCCGGGCGCCCTTTTGAGGAGGGCGTCGGTGATGACGAGAGGACGCTTGATTTCAGCCGCTTCCGGGGAGGGGAGGAAGAGGGACCGGCACTGGGGAGGGAGGTCTTCCATGTCCAGCTGGGGGTTCTTGTTATACACCTCAGCCGTCAGGAGATATTCCATCAGCCGGATGACATCGTCTCTGCTCTCTGCGCACGACATGGATGTAACATTTCCTATGGTGGATGTGGTCCGATAATACTATCTCACCTGGTCGTCACGACGCAGCCGTCTGCCGTGACGATGAGGGTGTGCTCTGCCTGCGAAACGAAGGAGCCCGGGACGTCGTGGAGAACAGGGTAGCCGTAGACCACGCCGCTCCTGACCAGTGCCGAGAGGGCGATCTCGATTTTGTCCTGGGGGAGCCAGCGGCGAGAAAATGGCATGCCGCGGCGGTCGCGGACCTGTTCGAGGATGCGCTTTGCCGAGGGGAGGCGGGTTGGCTTTACGGCAATCTGCTGGTAGATCTCGATCCTGGACCGATCACAGACGCGGCCGCTGCCGGTGGTGGCGAAGGGCTCGATCGCGATGGCCATCCCCTCTTCGAGGACGGCCCCGCCGGCGATGCCGACATTCGGGATCGTCGGGTCGGTGTGGATGGAGTACGGCGCAAGGCCGTGGCCGGTGAGGTTCGCGACAGGGAGGAAGCCCCGGCCTTCGATCTCGGCCTGGACTGCGGCGCCGATCTCGCCGGTGGTGATGCCGGGACGGACCAGGGCGATCGCCCGGTCGAGGGCGGCCCGCGACGCGGCTACGAGGGCCTCGTGGCCGCCGAGGTCCACCGAGAGGGCGGTGTCGGCGATCCTGCCTTCGAGGGCGACGCCGAGGTCGAGTTTGACCAGGTCGCCCATGGCAAAGACCCTTTCGTCGCCTGTCGAGGCGGTGTCGTGGGCGGCGTCCTCGTTTCTGGAGAGGTTGAGGGGGAAGGCGATATCGGCGCCTGAGTCCAGGATCATCCCTTCTGCCGTCTCGACGACGTCGAGGACGGGCGCGCCGACTTTCACCATGCCCGCCCCTTCGTTCAGTATCTTCTTTGCGATTTTTCCTGCTTCCAGGTAGAGTTCCATTTCTTCGTCAGTCATACGATCAGGTTCCTTGGATAGTTGGTGAAGCGGTCAAAGCCCTCTGTGGTGACGGCACCCATGTCCTCGATACGTATCCCGCCGATGCCCGGGTAATAGAGACCGGGCTCGACGGTGACGACATTGCCGGCTTCGAGGGGACCGCCTGAGGGGGAGAGAGAGGGGCCCTCGTGGATCTCAAGTCCGACGCCGTGGCCCAGGGAGTGGACAAAGCCCTTTGTGTCGCTCTCATAGCCCTGTTCTGTGAAGAATGCGACGACGGCGTTGTGGACGGCGGCACCCCGCACGCCCGCGGCGATGAGGGAGACGCCGAGCGCCTGGGCCGCGGCGACGGTGTCGTACATCTCCGCAATCTCAGGGGAGGGTTCGCCCTTCACGACTGTTCGGGTCATGTCGGCATAGTAGCCTGTGGCGTCGTCCCGCGGGAAGAGGTCGATGACGACGGGTTCGTCCTCGATGAGGGGGCCGTCGCCCTGCCTGTGGGGCATGGCCGTTTCCTTTCCGCAGGAGACGATCGTCTCCTTCGCGGTGTAGCCCCTTTCCATCAGGAAGAGGTGCATCGCAGTCCTGACCCGCCCCGATGTGAGGGGGGCGCCGTCGAGGTGCAGGACGCCGTTCTGTGCGGTGGACCGACGGATCATCGAGATGCCGAGGTCCATCGCCTCTTCGGTCGCTCTCTGCGCCGCCCGGATGGCGGCGAGTTCCTTCGAGGTCTTGACGGCACGCATCGCGCTGACGGCCCCGGCACCGTCGACTTCGACGCCGGCGTACTCCTCAAGGAGGCGGCCAAGCCCGTACGGGAAGGTGCGCGGGACGAGGACCTTCCCGCCGGCGAGGGAGGCGGCGGTGCGCGCGAGCGCCTTCCAGGCATCCTTCTCCTTGTCGAGATATTTCAGGAAGCCTGCCCCGGCACGGGTTATGGGCGCGGCAGACGACTCGGTCGCTGCCCGCTCGTATTCCATCTGGGGGACGACGAGGAGCCCCCGCTCACCTTTCCGCTTCACGTACAGGAGGGGGTCGGAGACCTGGAAACGGGTGAGGTAGCGGAAGTCGGCGTCGTCCGAGGAGGCGTAGAGGACGTAGGCCGCGCAGTCCGCCGCAGCGAGAGCATTGTCAAGGCTTTCCATGCAATCATCCTGATCCGGGCCATCGGCCCGGCAGTACTGTGTATCTATGGACGGATGATTACAAGAAATTACGCTTCTTTGCACACAAAAAAAGCATGGATGGTGAAATTTCCGGATCGTCTTCTAGAGGTGGCCGAATTATTCTTTTTCCACGACGTAGTCTTGAAGGACATCCTCCACGCCGGCACGGATCAATGTACGCAGAGGTTCGCCCCTGAACTCAGATCGCAGAGCGTCCCGGATCACCGCCTGCCCTTCAGGACCGCGGATATACCCTGCGATCCGATCGTCAATCGTTTCCAGGATTTTCGATTTCGTCATTTCCTGGTATAACAGGGACCTTACAAATTCCGAATCATTATAAAAACCACGATTTCTTGCTTCCCGGGATATCCATTCCTTCAATTCTCCCGGGATCCGGATGCCCACGCGATAGTCAGCCTGATCAGTGGTCATTGAATGACAAATCATCATTGTCTCAGGGGATAGGTATTATCCATGCCCATTTTCACCGGGTTTTCCCATTGTTCGACAGAGGCAAATAGATAAATATTATGGGGATGAAGGGACTGTCATGCCCCCCACACGCGCGATATGGCGATCGAATGGTGTACGCACGGATCAGGTTCGTCCATCAGCGTCTCCATTCACCGGCAGACCGGTGAGAGCATGAATGACAAAGGAACCTGCAGTCCCCCTCATCGCGGAGATCGAACGGCCGATAAAAGGAATAGCACGACCAAAGAGTTGAACGGCACTTTATCGGATTTCATTCTCCGCGCTCTTGGAAATCGCCAGGATAGATCCGGGAACTCCCGAAAACGCATCCCCTGATATCGAGTGCACCGAATTCTCCCCCATGGACGCATGAAAACTACTTCAATAAGCACGCACAAGTACGATCGATGGAGGACGCCGATAAGCAGGTCTTCAAATGGAGGTTCTGGAAACTGACGATAGTCCTGAACATCATCATCATCCTCGTCGCTCTCGCCATAGGCCTCTTCTTCAAACTGCCCCCGCCGATCGGTCCGGCGGTTGCAGCGGTGCTCATCCTCGTCGACCTCCCCCTGATCTGGTACTTCAGGAAGGACTACTACAGGACAAAGGCCTGGCTTGACGTGCATGCCGGTCCCTCCAGGAAGGAGGAGAAAGATGCTCAAAAAACTGAAGAGTGAGATCGAGCTCCTCGGCCGCCACCTCGAGGTCCTGCGGGTCGTCGCCGCACACCAGCCCATCGGGATCATGAAGCTTGCCGAGGTGCTCGGCCTGCCGTACCACCGGGTGCGGTATTCTCTCCGCGTCCTCGAAGGGATGGGGTATATCAGGGCCTCGCCCGCGGGGGCGACTGTCACCGAGCGCGCCCGCGAGGACCTTTCTGGTCTCGACGGTGAGATCGACAGTATGATCGCCCTCCTGGAAGGGATGCGAAAAGGCCCCTCCAGTAAGGTTTAATACGATGCGCAAGAAAGATTGTAAGGCACAATAGTGTGTTGCCGCCATAACTCAGTTGGTAGAGTGGCTGGCTGTTAACCAGCATGTCACAGGTTCGAGTCCTGTTGGCGGCGCTTTGCGTCTTTCCTTTTTGTTCGATTGTTCTGTGTATTATCAGGCCAATCTTGTTCTTCGGGTCATGAAACAAACGATCGTTCATACACACTTTCGGGGATAGACCTCTCGACGGAGAACGTAAGGATGGTGGGGCCTTGAAGTTCTCTACTCTGCTCATTGAAATGTGGCCATAACCGGCATATGATCACTGAGCGTGATCCATTCATCATACCCGCCGACGGTCAGAGACTCCATCCGGCATAGAAGGTCGGACGATGAAAAGATGTAGTCGACATGATAGGGCTTCAGACGATTCTTTCTGTGGTATAATGTCGGGTCCGGTTCGCGGCCGAAGGGGATACCGGCGGAGGCATGGTATAAACTCTGGATGTCATGGCGGTCCAGAAGGGCGGTTACATCAGCAAAATCCCCATCCAGATCCATCTTCGGGCGGTGATCCCAGATAATGTTCCAGTTAAAATCACCGGCAATGACTGCGGGCGAATCAAAAAGATTTTGATAGTACTCGATTGCACGCCAGACCTCACCGATATATCTCCGTCCGGGATTTCTAAGATTATTCATGGCCCAAAGAGCAACGAGATTCAGATTTTCAGGAGATTCAACCCGCACAGGCAGGGCATATGAAAAATCGTCAGAATACAATTCGTGAGTCGAGATCTCATAATCATGAAAGCTGAAAACTCCAAGGCCCTTATGCTGATTTTTCCCGACCCATAGAGCGTTGGTAGAGAACGTACTATCAAAGAGATCAGGATTTTCACATTCAGGAACAATAAGAATATCCGGATCACAGGAGAGAATCGCCGGATATTTTTTCCTGAATGCCATATTGCAGTTCCAGGTACAGATTCTCATGTGATCACCGGTTTCAAGATCAGGTCTGAGAAGCGAGCGGTCAGGAAGAAATGATTGATATAAAAAATATCATTCCTCTGCTGCATCGTCGCAGAGATGGCGGGGACACTCCTCCGCCCTCCTCCGACACCCGGCGATCCTGATCCCCTTGCCATTGACCAGGGCGTCGGCGACCTTCCGGCGTGCCTCATGGAGGTCGCGCCAGAGGGTCTTCCGGGAGATGCCGAGCCTTTCGGCCGCCTCTTCCTGCTCGAGCCCTTCCAGGTCGGTGAGCCTGAGGGCCTCCACCTCCTCGGGGAGGAGGAGAACGACCTCGCCCGCCCTCTCGCAGATGGGGCCGAAGCAACGGAAGGCCGTTCCTTCGGGAATCAACCGGGGGGCCCGCGGCCGTCCGCGGCGGCCGCAACACCTGCCCTGCATCTCGTCATCCATCGATCGTCAGCTCGCAAGAGAGGTGCTCGGCCATCTGATATAGTGCCTCCGACGCGGGCGAAGGGGTGCGGGTGACAGGCCTGCCCTCACGCACGGCCAGAAGGACGGCCCGGTCGAAGGGGATGTGCCCGATCACGGGCAGCCCTTCCTCACGGCAGAAGTCCTCGACCTGCCGGCAGACCGAGGGTTCAAGGTCGAATTTATTGATCACGACGAAGATCCGGAGAGAGAAGCCCCGGCAGACCGTGACCAGCCTTTTCAGGTCATGGAGGGCCGAGATGCCGGGCTCGGTGACGGCCAGGACGGCGTCCATGCCGCTGATCGTGGAGATGAGGGGGCAGCCGATGCCTGGCGGGCCGTCGGCAAGGAGGACGCGACTTTCCCCGGCCATCTCTTCGGCCTTCTGCCGCACCGAGTGGACGAGCAGCCCCGAGTTTCCGGCGCCGGGCGAGAGACGTGCATGAGCGAGTTTCCCGGCGGCGGTCTCGGAGCGATAGATCGTCCCGGCCCTGAAAGGTGTCATGTGCACCGCACCGGCAGGGCAGACGAGAGTGCAGACGCCGCACCCCTCACACCTCAGGGGATCGACGGCGCAGCGGTCTTCCTCGCAGGCAATCGCATCGAAACGGCAGGAAGAGGCGCAGGCCCCGCAGCCGGTGCAGACAGCGGGATCGATCGACGCCCTCTCCAGCCCCATGAAGGGCTCTTCGCCGAGGGGACTCGGGTCCAGGAAGAGGTCGAGGTTGGCCGCGTCCACGTCGCAGTCGGCGAGCACCTTCGGTACCGTGAGGAGATCGGTGAGGGCGGCGGCGACCATCGTCTTCCCTGTCCCTCCTTTCCCGCTCACGACCGCGATCCTGGTCATTCTTTCACCCCGCAGAGGCGCACGGCGTCCGTGTACAGTGCGGCGAACTTTTCCGTGAAACCTGGCAGGTCGCGGGCGACGAGGCCGCCCCTGTTCTGGATGGCAGCGATCTCCCGGCCAAAGGGGATGGTCATGAGGACGGGGAGGTCGTGCTCCCGGCAGAAGGCGGTTGCCGCCTCGTCCCGGCCGTCGCTCCTGTTGATCACGACGCCCGCCGGGAGGGAGAGCATCCTCACGGCCTCGACGGCAAGGGCGAGGTCGTGAAGCCCCGAAGGCGTCGACTCTGTCACCAGAATGCAGAGGTCGCAACCGGTTATCGTCTCCATCACCGCACAGGCGACGCCCGGCGCGGCGTCCAGGATGACAAGAGGGTAATCCCCGGCGGCCGCACGGGCCGCACGTACGACACAGGGTGCCTGGACTTCCCCTTCGTTCAGGAAGCCGGAGACGAGGGTGAGGCCAGGCAGGGGGTGTGACGTGCCGACCTTCCCGATCGCCCGTCCGGTTTCTGTGACGGCACCTTCAGGGCAGACGATCCGGCACCCGCCGCAGGAGTGACAGAGTTCCGCGAAGAAGAGGACGCGGTCGCGGAGGACGGTGATCGCGCCGTACCGGCAGAATTTCCCGCATGCACCGCACTGCGTGCAGAGGGCCGGGTCGAAGACCGGGTTCTCGGCTGTCACCGCCTCGTCGACTGTCTCCGCCGGGAAGAAGAGGTGGAGGTTCGGCTCCTCCACGTCGCAGTCGACGAGAGTAACCTTCCGGTCGCGAGAGAGGACATAGCCGAGGTTTGCGGCGACCATCGTCTTCCCGGTGCCGCCTTTGCCGCTCGCAACGACGATCTTCATGGCGGTCAGGTCAGAGGAGGGACGGGAGTTCACCGGCGAGGAAGGCCGAGAGCGCTGCTGAGACGGTGCCCTGTCCCTTGAAGGCGCAGGCCCTGATCCCTGAGGCCTGAATGGCACTCGCTGCATTGCCGCCGACCTGCCCGGTGACGAGGGCCGTGGCGCCGTGGTCGATGACTGTCTGGACCGCACGCGGGCCGACGCCGCCCTGTGCATCCGCGACCGGATTTTTCACCGCTTCAAATGTTCCCTTCTCCGTGTCGGCAAAGACGAAGTACGCGGCCCTGCCAAAACGCGGCTGGACCTGGGCGCCCGAATCAGGGCCATCTGCCGTGATGCAGATGATCACTGACATCCCCCGTCGCAGTTTTCATGTTCTTCAGTGCCGTGGGTGCAGGAACTCTCACCCGAAGTGAGTTTCCCGGAGGCATAGGCCGAGGCGACTGCCTCTACAGGCCCGGAGGCCCCGAGGAAGACCTCGATCCCGTTCTGGCAGAAGAGGTCGACGGCCCGCGGCCCCATCCCGCCGGCGACCACAGCAGTGACACCGTGGTCGGCAAGATAGTGGGGGAGGAAACCGGGCTCGTGCCCGGGGTTCGCAAGGTCGGGAAGCCGGGATGCAGACCCCTCGTTTATGTCAAAAAGTGCATAGGCTTCGCAGTGGCCGAAATGGCCGGACACGAAGTCTCCATCGAGTGCAATCGCAAGTTTCATCTTTTCACCACCTGCCGGGACGGCGCCCGCTCATGCCGTTGCCATGGCCTCTGCCGCATCCGCACGGGATGCCGCCTCTTCCGATGCCGTACAGAACGGTGTTCTGCTCCGGTTCGGTCGCATCTCCGGTCTCAACCGGGGCGGTCCTGGCCGTCATGCACGGGCCGCGGCGACCCCCTGTCATCCGGCCGCATCCCCGCGGCCCTGTTCCGTCATATCCTGGCATGTCGTTCACCATACCCTTGCAGGCAATATTACTCATATGCGCACAATACATGAAACCTGTGGTCGGGGCAAGACCCGAGGCGTGCGGCGATCAGGGCAGACCGGAAGAGAGAGGGAACGGAGAAATCGTGCCTGATCGAAACGTCAGGGAGAACACACGCAGATTTAATATGGTCCGGGTGTGACTGATATACTACACGGGAGGCATTCCCCGGTACAGGGGCCATCCCGAGAAGATCCCGTTGACGCGGGCCCGTAGCTTAGTGGTGGAGCGCCCGGCTCATAACCGGGTGGCCGTGGGTTCGAATCCCTCCGGGCCCATCCCTTTTTCTGAAAAGAGCGACGAACTGAGCCGCAGCCATCACACCGCCGCGGGGAGCGGGGCGCCGAGCACCTCGGCAAGTTCCCGGAGGGCCGCCTTCTCCTTCTCGCTGACGCGGGCGCCGCCGATGCCGAGAAAACCGCCCTCCCTGCTCGCTTCCGCTACGGCCCGCCCGATGCCTATGAGCCACTCCCTGAACCCTGCCGCCTCGCCGGGCGTCGCCCTGGCCGCAAGGATGGGGCCGATACCGCGGAGATCCTCCAGGATCCGCACCCTGATCTCCTCGGGCCTGCCCTCGGTAAAGTCCTCGCTGCCGGGAAGATGCTCTTTCCTCTCCGACATCGCCCTGAGGTCGGCGACCAGCGACCCGACCAGTTCCTCCGCTTCGTGAGGGACTTCGAGTCTGTCGAAGGCCCGGGACAGGGCCTTCAGCTCCCTGAGAATGCCGGTGAAGTCGGGATCGGCGAGCATCACGGAGAAACCCGCGGCGACAGGCGCCTGCAAGAGGCGGCCCCATTCTCCGGTGCTGAAATCCGCTTTCGTCGCCATGGTCGATCCATCCACCCCGGGACTGGCATGTCGGCCCGGGGTTCATCATGCCCTCCGGGGGCCTGATCCCATATGAGAGTATCGGCAGGTCCGGGAAAAAAGTGGAATAGAAAATTTTCGGCAGGACACGAGGACATTCCCGACAATTACGGCTTCGTCTCCGGGTCGGCCCAGAAATTCGCGAGCACCACCCCGACGATGATCAGGAGACTCCCGACCGCGTGGTAGGAGAGGAATGCCTCATGGAGCACCAGCACGCCGGCAAGGATAGAGACGACGACAGAGAGGTTCTGAATGATCCCCACCTTCGCCGCCTCCAGGTCCTTCAGGCTGTACATTGCGAGAAAAGACGTCCCGACAGAGGTAAAGAGGCCGAGATAGAGGATGTCCATCATGAAACCCGGGTCCCCGAGCAACAGGGCCGCTCCGCCTGCGTCCAGGCCCTCACACACGATGGCCGCCGCCACAAACGCGACACACCCGCAGAGCATCATCCCGAAGGTGAGGCTGACAGGGTCGAGAGTACGGGTGAGCCTCCGCCCGAGGACGATGTACAGGGAGGTCGCAAGAGCGGAGAGCAGGGTCAGGACCATCCCCATCCAGCTGGTGCCGGTCCCTCCATTCCCGCCCATAGAGAAGAGGCACACGATCCCGGCGATCGAGATGAAGAAGGCGACAAACTGTTTCGCATTCACCCGCTCGCCCAGCAGCAGGAGACCGAGGATGCCCACGAAGACAGGCACGAAGGCGGAGATGATCCCGGCCTCCGACGACGATATTGAGAGCATCCCGAACGCCTGGAGGGAGAAGAAGAGGACAGGCTGGATGAGAGAGAGGACCAGGAGGTCCCTGACATCTTCTGCCGGGATGCGTACCGCGATGACGCCTGCCGCAAGCAGCACCAGCATAAAAGCAAAGGAAAGGGCAAAGCGGAAGGCAAGAGTCGTGAAGGGCTCTGCAGCCGCCAGAGACTCCTTGACGAAGAGGAAACTCAGGCCGATAAAGAAGGCGTTGAAAACAGCGGCGATATACGCGTATGTCCTTTGCTGCATGAAATACCCATACAATTTCGAGAACCGACCAGATACGTGTTGCGGGGACAGAGATGGATTTCCGGACCCGTACACCCACAAACAAAGGGAAAAACAGCAGGAGTTATATAACAGGGGCTCCTCATTCATTTCTGTGAACGGAAGAGACGTATGCTTCGATGCCGACCTCTATGAGGCCGTCTTCGACGCCACCGGCGACGGACTTGTCATTGCCGACCGCTCCTCCACAATAATCAGGGCAAACCGCAGATTTTTCAGGATGACGAGGTACGGGCGGTCAGAGATCGAGGGGGCGATGTCATGGTCACAGATCGCGGAGGGCGGAGACCTTCCGGCCCTCGCCGTGACCGGAACGGCACCAGCCATCAGGGAGATGCGGCTGCAGCGGAAAGACGGTTCTTTTATCGACGCCGCCGTCACGGTCAGGACTATCCCCGGCCGTGACCTCTTCATCGTCTCGGTTCTCGACATCACCGGGAAAAAACAGGTGACACACGCCCTCCAAAGGCGGGACGCAATTCTTGAGGCAATCAGTACCATGGCCGGCCGTTTCCTCGCGGCACGCACCTGGGAGGAGGAGATCCCCGGGGCTCTCCGCGGACTCTGCACGGCAACCAATGTCCACCGCGTCTACCTCTTCGAGAACATCACAGATCAGGAGACCGGCGAGACCCTCATGACAGGCCGGTACGAATGGACCAGAGAGGGGAGAGGAGGCGAGATCGCCACCACCTGGCTTCGAGGGCTCTCCTACCAGAAGGCCGGAGTCGGGGCCTGGGAGGCGGACCTCAGGGACGGAAAAACCGTCTTTGCCGACATCAGGACCGCCGAAAATGATGAAAGGTGGAACATGGAGGCGCTCGGGGTTCAATCGTTCGTCATCGTCCCGATACATGTCGGGGGTCGGTGGTGGGGTTTCATCGGCTTTGACGAGACGCGGGAGGAGAGGCGCTGGACCGAGGTCGAGATCGACACAATCGAGGCTGCGGCAGGCATCATCGGATCTGCGATCCGCCGGCAGGAGACAGAAGAGGCAATGCTCGCCTATATCACCGAGTCGGCCCTCAGGCTCAAAAACCCGGCCGCCCTCCTCAGGGAGAATTTCGAGGCGATCCACGATGACATCAGGGATGAGACCGTTCCGAAGGAGGAGATCCTCACCCAGATCAGGGTCCAGATCGCGGCGGCCGACCAGATCGCTGAGAACCTTCGCGAGCTCAACGCTTCCATAGCCGAGGGGCGGCGGGAGATCCCTGACGCATTCCGCCATTTTTTGCGGAGGTAGGAGAGAGGTGTGAGCGCCCTCGACATCACGCCCGACGATCCCCGGATCGTCCTGGTCCTCTCGCCTGCCCGCTCGGTCAGGGAGAGCAACCTGGCCGCCGTCAGGGAAGTCACGGAGAAGGGTGTACACGCCGTCGTCGTCACCGTCAACCAGCCGGCCCGCTCTCTTGCCAGACATTACCGGAAAAACGGCATTGATATGACCACGGTCCGCTTCATCGACACGGTCACGAAGTACGCCGGCGGCGACGCCGCGGAGGACATGCCCGGAAGCGTCTTCCTCCACCGTCCCGACGACCTCACCGGCCTCTCCATCGCCATAACAGGAGTCCTGAAAGACCCGGGCGAACAAAAGATATGCATCATCGTCGATTCCGTCAATGCGATGCTCATCTATATTTCCTCCGCGGATCTTCTGAAGTTCATTCACTATCTCGCGAGCAAGCTGAAGATCCTGGAGATCTCGGGCATCTTCCTCGCCATGGAGTCAGGCCTTGACCCTGCCCTTCTGGCACGGCTGACCGCCATCTCAGATGACGTCATAGAATCGGGCATGAACCCCTGGCTCAAGCATACGTGATGAAAATTTCTCGTTGCAGTTCTCCTGAGTGCGGAGGGATACTTGATTCCTCTCCTTGCAACAGGGCACCTGAAGGATACTGTTCAATTGCCGCCCCTCGGCTATCTTCATCCGTGG
>NZ_JAQVNX010000024.1 GCF_028702905.1 Methanofollis sp. | reverse complement strand
GTCGATGCGCAGATGCCGTGGGCGTCGAGCATGAGGAGGACGGACTCGCCCTCGATGTAGCGGAAACTGACATTGAGGTTGTTCGGGAGGCGCTGCGTCGGGTGGCCGTTCAGGATGGTGTCCGGGATGGCGGCCAGGATCCCCTCGCGGAGGCGGTCGCGCATCGCCGCGATATGTGCGGCGTGGCCCGGAATGTCCGCGGTCGCCATCTCGATCGCCTTCCCCAGGCCGACGATGCCGGGGAGGTTCTCGGTCCCGGCACGCCGCCGGCGTTCCTGCCCGCCGCCGTGGACGAGGCTGTCGAGCCTGACGCCCTTCCTGACGTACAGGGCGCCGATCCCCTTCGGGCCGTAGAACTTGTGGCCCGAGAGGGAGAGCATGTCGATATTGTCGGCCTTCACGTCGATCGGGACGGCGCCGACCGCCTGCACGGCGTCGGTGTGGAAGAGGACGCCGTGGGCGCGGGCGATCCGCCCGATCTCCCTGATGGGCTGGAGGGTGCCGATCTCGTTGTTCGCGGCCATCACCGTGATCAGGACTGTCCTGTCGGTGATCGCCGCTTCGACGTCCGCGGGGTCGACCATGCCGTAGTTGTCCACCGGAAGATAGGTGACTTTGAAACCCTGCTTTTCGAGGTACTCGCAGGTGTGGAGGACGGCGTGGTGCTCGACCGCCGTGGTGATGATGTGGTCGCCCTTCTTCCTGTTCGCAAAGGCTGTCCCCTTGATCGCCCAGTTGTCTGACTCCGATCCCCCGGCGGTGAAGAAGATCTCGTCGGGCGATGCGCCGATCGCCGCCGCGACCTGTGCCCGTGCATGTTCCACCGCCTCCTTCGAGTCGCGGGCGAGCGCGTAGAGGGAGGAGGGGTTGCCGAACTTTTCGGAGAAGTACGGGAGCATTGCCTCGAGGACGTCGGGTTTCACGGGCGTGGTCGCCGCGTGGTCCATATACACCAGTCTTTTCATATCGATTGACCCCTGGCCCTGCTGCAGCGCCACCTGGAGGATGGCAAAGTATTTTCGTGCAGGGCCCCAATTCACAATTGTGAAGTACGCACGATAGGTGCTCTCTTCCTGCGTATATACGTTGTGATAGTATGAAAGTACCGTGCCAGTTAATCGTTTGGGACGTGCTGCCGGCGATACGGGCGGCGATTGCCGGGGAGTTGATAGCCGCGGGCGTCTCGCAACTCGAGGCCGCCCGCCTCCTCGATATGGCCCCGTCCGCGGTCTCGCAGTACATCTCCGGGAAGCGGGGCTACAGGATCGTCTTCGAGGACGAGGTGAAGGAGTCGATCCGGTCCCTTGCCGTCGACCTGAAGGACGGAAAGGTCGAGGACCTCGGGAAACGGATCTGCGGCATCTGCATGCAGCTGCGCGAAGGGGACAGCCAGTGCGGGATGTAGTCACCGCGTCCTGAGATCCCTGAGGAGTTCGCAGGCGCGGCAGAGGCCGCCCGTGCTCGGTTCGCCGCAGTCGGGGCAGTACGATACCCCCTCCGCCTCCACGCAGCCGCCGACCCTCTCCCGCAGGCGGTCGTACCCCTCCATCAGCCGCACCATCGTGCCGGGGTGGCGGTATTCGAGGGTGGAGAGGAGGTGGCGCACGTCGGACCGCAGGGCCTCCCCGGCGTACGGGCACTCGGGGAGGGGCGTGTAGATCCCCTGCACGATCCCGTACATTGTCACTTCTTTCTCCGGGATATTTCTGAGGGGCTTGATCCGCGGGACGAACGCGCCCGTGTCGGGGACGCCGGTCCGCATGATCCGCCTGACGTCGCCGTTCAGGATGTTCATCAGGGCCGACTGCACCTCGTCGTCGAGGCAGTGGCCTGTCGCAAGGCGCGTCGCCCCGAGGTCGCGGGCCGCGTTCTGGAGGAGGCGGCGGCGCAACACCCCGCAGATGGTGCAGGGATGCAGGGGGAGGTCGCGCACGAGAGTGTCGAGGGTGCTGCCGCAGAAGTCCTCGAAGGAGACGATGACGTGCTCGACGCCGCAGGCGGCGGTGATGGCGCGGGCTGTCTGAACCGTCTCCTCCCGGTAGCCCGCGATCCCCTCGTCCACGGTGACGGCGACGACCCTGACGGGACGGCCGCGGAGGATCCGGCTGAGGACGTGGAGGAGGACGGTGCTGTCCTTGCCGCCGGAGAGGCCGACGACGACGACGTCGTCGTCCTGCACCATGCCCCGGCCTTCGACGGTCTCCCGCACGCGGCCCTCGACCGACGCGGTGAAGTGGCGGGCGCAGAGGCGCTCACCGGTCCCGCGCAGAACCGTGATCGCGGGTTCGGTGCAGCCCGGAGAGGAGCAGCGGCCTGCCTCACCCGCCATGGACAAACCTGATCACCCTGAGTTCGTCGTCGCCGCCGACCACGGTGTCCTCGGGGACGAGGGTGCCGTTCCGGGAGACGATCACCTCGACGGGGTTGACGCCGAGCATGAGGAGGACGTCCTCGACGGTCGCCGCCGTCACCGCGATCTCCTCGGTCCTGTCGGGGGAGAGGTGGACCTTCATCAGATCCCCCGCTCCTCGCACCCTGCGGCCGCCTCGTAGATGCCGAGGACACGCCCGGCCGTGCCGGATCCGAGGCGCGTCGCGAGGAGGGAGATCAGGACGTCGGCACACGCGGGCGGGACGCAGCCGAGACTCTCCTCCCCGGTCTCGATGAGGCCGACGAGGGTGCGGAGTTCGTCGTCGTCGAGACGGGCGAGGCGGACCCCGAAGTCGTCGGGCCCGGCAGCGAAGTGGTTCGCCACAGGCGGGAGGAGGGAGCGGAAAGGAACGCCCGACCCGGCGCAGACGAGATCGCTGCACTCGGGCGCGAGTTTTCTCAGCATGGCAAGGTCTTTTTCTGACAATAGTCTCGGCATACCCGTCTCCTGTTGCCGGCAGGGGGGGCGCCGGCACATTCACAATTGTGAATACTCTCTATTCGGTGGAAACAGATATACATTATGGTTGCCCTTCCGGAGGATCGGGAGACGATGGAGGAGAGACTCGTTGAAGAAATCGTGCGCCTGAAAGAGGAGAGGGACGCCGTCATCTTTGCGCACAATTACCAGATACCGGCGGTGCAGGACGTCGCAGACCTCGTCGGCGACTCCCTGGAACTTGCGAGGGCGGCGACCGCCTACGAAGCCGGCGTCATCATCTTCTGCGGCGTCGACTTCATGGCCCAGACCGCCGCGATCCTCTCGCCCGAAAGGACGGTGGTGCTCCCGGCGGGCGACGCCTGCTGCCCGATGGCGGCGATGGTCACCGCCGGGGAGGTGCGGGTGCTGAGGGAGCGCTTCCCCGACGCCGCGGTCGTCTGTTATGTCAACACCTCCGCGGAGGTGAAGGCGGAGAGCGACATCTGCTGCACCTCGGCGAATGCGGTGAAGGTGGTCGAGTCCCTGGAGGAGGACCGGGTGATCTTCGTGCCCGACCGGAACCTGGCGAGGTACGTCGCCAGGTTCACGACGAAGGAGGTGATGCCCTGGGACGGGTTCTGCTATGTCCACGACAGGTTCACGCCCGAGAACGTGCAGGACGCCCGCCGCCTCCACCCCGAGGCCGAGGTGCTCGTCCACCCGGAGTGCAGGCCCGAGGTGATCGACCTGGCGGACTTCGTGCAGTCGACGTCAGGGATGGTGAGGCACGCCTGCGCGAGCGAGGCCCGCTCCTTCGTCATCGGCACGGAGACGGGCATCATCCACCAGATGCGGAAGAAGTGCCCGGACAAGGAGTTCTACCCCCTCTCTGAGAGGGCGGTCTGCATCAACATGAAGAAGACCGACCTCGAAAAGGTCAGGCACTCCCTCGTCACCCTCGAACCGCGGGTGACCGTCCCCGCGGACGTCGCCGACAGGGCGCGGACGGCGATCGAGAGGATGCTCGCGGTGAAGTAAGGGAGAGACGAGGATCGACCGCCTTCCCCATAGTATAGACCGGGGGACCCCTCGCTGTCGCTCGTCCAGCGAAGGTCTTCGACCTTCTCGACTCCCTCCGGTCGTTCCCCCGGACCCCCGATCTCAGGATAGGACCGGGGAAGAGTGAATCGGAGATCCGGAGGAGAGAGATTGCCATCCCACCCCTATCCTGAGGGTGGGGGGACGGGGGGGCAAAGCCCCCCGGCAAGAGACACTGATCAACCGCCTTCCCCTAAATCTGAACCGGGGGACTACGCCCCCGGACCCCCGCTCAGGATTGGACCGGGGAAGACAGAACAGAGATCCGAAGAGGGGGATTGCCATCCCACCCCCTATCCGGTACCGGGGGAAATGAGCGTCAGCGAATTCGAGAAATACGGGAAAATCGAAGATTTTCCTGTTCTGGCAAATCTATGATTTGTCGTTGACCGTAGATTTTCGCTGCCGGGGGCTGCGAACGGAGTGAGCACAAGAAAATCTCAGATTTTCAGCGGTAGTCCCCCGGTGGAGAGCGCCGATCCACTATCTTCCCCCTACCATCAGACCGGGAGGATACATCGCCGGAGATCCCTCCGGTTCCTCATTCTCTTCTCAGAACGCACCATCGTCCCCGGCCTTTTCACGGGCGCCGGAGAGGTGCGGGGCGCTCTTTGCGGCGGCGACGAGGTTTTTCATCGTCCGGGCGGCGGCGGTCACGTCCTCCTGCCCGACGACGGCGGAGATGACGGCGACGCCGTCGGCGCCTGCGGCGATGACATCGGCCACGTTCTCGGGGCCGATGCCGCCGATAGCGAGGACGGGGACGGAGACTGCGGACCGGACCGCCCGGAGGGTCGCAAGGCCGTGGCCGGGTCCGGCGTCGGCCTTCGAGGTGGTCGAGAAGGTGGGGCTGAGGGCGACGTAGTCGGCGCCGCCGGCGACGGACTCCACCGCCTCCGCGACGTCGCCGACAGAGAGGCCGACGATGAAACCGGGCGGGGCGAGCACCCGCGCCTCCTCCACCGGGAGGTCGTCCTGGCCGAGGTGGACGCCGTCGGCGCCGACCGCCAGGGCGACGTCCAGGCGGTCATTGACGATGAAGAGGGCGCCTGCCGCGGCGGTGACCGCCCTGACCGCCCGCGCCTCCCGCAGGAGGGCCGAGGTGTTCATCGTCTTGTCCCGCATCTGGACGACGTCGGCCCCGCCGGCAACGGCGAGACGGGCCTGGTCGAGGTGGGAGAGGCCGCGGCCGACCTCCCTATCGGTGACGACGTACAGGTCGTAGCCCATCAGACGGCCTCCAGCCGCGCCCCCTCCGCGAGGTCGCCGGGGGTCAGGCCGTAGAGTTCGTCGAAGAGGGCGGTCCGGAAGGAGTACGGACCGCGGGCACCCGCGGCCGCCTTCTCCCCGGCGCGCCCGAAGGCGGCGAGGGCCGCGGCGGCGCCGGCGAGGGGGTCGTCGGCGACCGCGACGAAGGACCCGACGACCGAGGAGGCCATGCACCCGGTCCCGGAGAGGCGGTCCATCATGGCGTTCCCGTTCCTGACCAGGACGACGCGGTCCCCGTCGGTGACGACGTCCGTCTCGCCGGTCATCGCCACCACCGTGCCCGTGCTCCGGGCGCATGCCTTCGCCGTCTCGACCGGGTCGCCGGCGAGGCCGCACGAGTCCACGCCCCGCACCTTCCCGCCCATGCCGGCGAGGACGCCGATCTCCCCGGCATTCCCCTTGAGGACGGCGACCTTCACCTCCTTCAGGATCCGCAGGACCGCGTCGGTCCGCAGGCGTGTCGCCCCGGCCCCGACCGGATCGAGGACGACAGGCACGCCGAGTTCGTTCGCCCTTTTGCCTGCGAGGAGCATCGACTCCACCTGCGCGGGGTTGAGGGTCCCGATGTTCAGGACGAGGGCCCCGGCAGCCGCGACCATCTCGCCCGACTCCTCGATCGCCCCGGCCATCACCGGGGCGGCCCCGGCGCAGATGGTGATGTTGGCGCAGTCGTTGATCGTCACGGTGTTGGTGATGTGGTGTACGAGCGGCCGTCTCTCCCGCACCTGCGAGAGGAGGTCAGCGCAGATCTTTCTGTCCATGGTTATGATCACTTGGGCGAGGAATATGAGAGGTCTTCCGGTGGGGGCAGTCACTTCCCGTACAGGTGCTCGTGCACCCGCCCGGCGAGCGCACTCTCCCGCCTTTTCAGCGTCGGGAAGTCGGGGTCGCCGTCCCGGTACAGGGAGAAGAGGGAGTACAGGAAGTCGGTCGTCAGGTCCATCACCTCGCGCCTGAACCGCACCTCGACCGTCGTGTCCCCGGCAAACCCCTTGATGGAGAAAAAGTCCGTCTTCTCGAAGGTGTAGAAGCCCTCGCCGAGGTCCGGCATCGCCTCCACGCGCCCGAAATTTTCGAGGTACGAGAAGAACCCCGCGGTCAGCGGGGCGCTGAGGACGAACTCTTTCATCAGGGTGCCGTCGGCGCAGGACTTATGGCGAATCGACCTGACGACACGCATGGCGTGCAACCTCCCGTATGGCCGCGGCCGCGGTCCTGCACTCCTCGTCGGTGGTGAACCAGGAGAGGCTGAGCCGCACGCACCCTTTCCCGCCGTCGATCGCCCCGTGCACGAGGGGGGCGCAGTGGAGGCCGGTCCTGGTGACGACGCCATAGGCGCGGGCCAGGACGAACCCGACGTCGTCGTCGTCCATCCCCCTGACGGAGAAGGAGACGATCGGCAGGGCCGGGCATCTGGTGTGGACGACGATGTTCGGCTCTCTTTCGAGTTCCCCGATGATGTACGCCGTCTGGCGCTCCGCCTTCTCCGCGATGGCGTCGACGCCGACGGAGAGGACGAACTCCACGCCGGCAGCGAGCGCCGCAAGGCCGGGGTAGTTCGGCGTCCCGGCCTCGAACCTCTCGGGCATCTCCCGCGGCTGGACGAGGGAGAAGGAGTCTGTCCCGGTCCCACCGACCCTGACCGGGGCCACCTCGTCGGGGTCGCGGATATAGAACCCCCCTGTCCCGGCAATGCCGAAGAGGCCCTTGTGCCCGGTGAAGACGTAGGCGTCGACAGGGAGCGCCCCCAGGTCCACCGGGATGTGGCCGGCGGTCTGCGCACCGTCGACGACGAGGTAGACGCCGCGGTCGTGGAGGAGATTCCCGATCGCCCCGATATCCAGGACAGTGCCGAGCACGTTGCTCCCGTGCGCCATGACCATGAGCCGCGTCTCCGGGCGGAGGGCCTTCTCGACGTCGGCGGGGGAGACCCGGCCGTCTTCGTCGAAGGGGACGACGGTGAGGGTGATCCGCCCCGCCCTCTCCAGTTCGTGGAGGGGCCTTTGCACCGCGTTGTGGTCGAGGGCTGTGGTCAGGACATGACAGGGGCCGGGGTGGGCGGTGAGAAATCCCCGGATGAGGAGGTTCAGGGCGTCGGTGGCATTCAGGGTGAAGATGTAGTGCTCCGCGGGCCCGGCATGGAAGAGGCGGGTGAGAGCCTCGCGTGCGAGCGTGGGATAGTCCTCGCCCTCCGTCCCCGCGGTCCGCCCGGACCCGAAGACCGGACGGGCAAGGGAGGCCGCGGTCGCCGCGATCACCTCGGGGGGTTTCGGCCAGGTCGTCGCCGCGTTGTTCAGGTAGATTATCGGTTTTTCCTCTCGCATGGACTTCGCTGTCACTGTACTCTCTCGAAGGCACCAAAAGAGTAGTGGTCAGGGACGGCCGGGCGTCTCCGCCCCCTTCAGGGGGTGGCGGCAGTGCGGGCAGACAGGGCCGCACGCCGTCCCGTCGAACGGGCAGATGGTCATCGAGAGATCGGCGAGGGGGTGGCCCTTCCCGGCGAGGTCGAACTTCTTGTACCACCCGAAGGGCGCCCTCCGCACCTCGATGCCGGCCTCACGCAGGGCGTCGGCGAGGCCGTCGAGGATATGGAGGGCGGTCGACGGGTCGGAGAGGTCTGAGGCGAGGTGGGCGTACGGGTAGACGATCGCCCGCTGTGCCTTCAGCATCGCCATGCGGGCGAGGACGTTCCGGGCGGCCTTCCCGACCACGGCCGCGGGGTCCAGGCGGTCCATCTCCTCGACGCAGCAGAAGAGGACGACGCACTCCTCCATGCCGCCCTCCTTTTCGTCGAGGGGTTCGGCGAAGGGCGTCTTCTTCGTCGCCCGGTAGTGCATGCTGTCCGCGTGGATGGAGACGATCCTCATCTCGACCCTCCGGCGGGGATATTTCCGGTGTCGCTGGTCATGATATCCACCATAGAGGCCCGGGCAGACGGCAGGTCTGTCGCCGGGATTTCACAATTGTGAAGCGATCACTATTCACAATTGTGAATGCATCAACCTTCCGGTTTTCCGGGCGCTCTCCGGCACCGTCGAAAAAAAAAGAAGAGGGGATCACACCCGACGCATCTCGCCCTCGAGGGCCCCGACAAAGTCGCTCAGGAAGGCGTGCCTCTTTTCCGCGAGTTTGCGGGCGGTCTTCGTGTACATCAGGCCCTTCAGCTTCAGGAGTTTCTCGTGGATATGATCGACGGCGTCAGGGATGCCGCCCCCGCGTTCGCCGGCCTGGAGGAACGTCCGGGCGAGGCCGACCGCCCCCATGGCGTCCAGTTTGTCGGCGTCGGAGAGGACCTTCGCCTCCAGGGTCGCGGGCGCAGCGCCCGTGCTGTACCGGTGGGCGCGGATGGCATGGGCGACCGCCGGGACGAGGGCAGCGTCGTAGCCGATCGATTCGAGATACTCTTCCGCGATCCTCGCCCCCTCCTCCTCATGGGGGACGCCGGTCTCCTCCTCCAGGGGGCGGGCGATGTCGTGGAGGAGAGCGGCGGGGACGAGCACCCGCATGTCGGCACCCTCGGCCAGGCCGATCTCCCGGCAGAGGGCGGTGACCCTGAGGGTGTGGTCGAGGCCGTGGGAACCGGAATTTTTGAGGGTCGTCTCGACATAGGTCTGGATCTCGTCGTCTGGCGTCTGCATCTGGATGAGGTTGGAGGGGGATGGGGATATGCCATTCGGCAAAGGACGTGGTCGTGTACCTCTGGCATCGCCAGGAACAGAGCAAGAACAGACGTCACTCAGCCCACCGCCTATCCTCCGTCCATCCCTACACTTGTGTTCTTCCCCTGTCTCCCGGTAACAGGAACACCGGCGATGTTGTTCATCTCTCCCCTCATCCCCGCGTACCTCTCAACTACTATTGATGATCAAATCAACCTAATTTCAGGGTTCTGACCCGATTGAACTCCAACCACTCTGTCTCCCGAGACAGTTTGCAGAGTTCTCTCACGAGGCCGATCAGGTATTCGTCAGCGCTATCGGTGATCATCCCGTATCCCCTCAAGCACACCCATATTCATCGATTTCATTCACCTCGTTACTAGAGGTCAACGCTGTCAACCAAGATTTCTTCGGTCGGTTCTCATATATCGGTGCAAGAGGACACAGACCTACGAGGGATCATAACCACGATCAACGATCGAGCAGAAGGGGAAGCAGAGGCCCAAGCATATCAGAGGAGTACATGCAGACAGATCGCTATTTTCACCTATTGTGTCTCAGATCTGTGGAATCGTTCTAGGAAGAGCGCACTCTTCGCTGCTTGATCAAGAGCGTTGTCATAATGTGTTGGCGTACATTTCGTACAGATGCCCACAATCAGAACGAAAATACACGAGAAAGACCGGAACAGAAACGCGGCATGCGATAGCCGGGATTCGAACCCGAGTTAGTGGCTTGGGAAGCCACTGTCCTACCACTAGACTACTATCGCAGGTACCATACACTCTTGCCCGTCAAAGATATTAAAGGTTATTTCCCCGCCGCCTTCGCTTTCCGCAGGACGACGACCATCGCCGCGCCCTCGCCAGGGTTGCCGGCCACGCGGTCCGAGGCCGCGATGCTCCCGCCGTAACGCTCGACAAGCATCTTCACGATCCAGAGGCCGAGACCCTTGCCCGAGACGCGTGTTGAGTTCCGGACAAAACGCTCGAAGACCCGCACCTTCTGGTCGTCGGGGATGCCCGGACCATTGTCCGCGACCGTCACCGCTACCTCGCCGTTTCTGTCCGCCACCGTGATCCAGACCGTCACCCCGGTGCCGCCGAACTTCACCGCGTTCCCGATCAGGTTTGCGAAGACCTCGGAGAGGAGTTCGTCCGCCGCAACGATGCCGTCGGTCCCGCCGTACCTGACGTCCACGTCGGAGAAGACGGCGACCTGCCCCCGGATCACGCGGTCCAGCGGGATGGGTTCGACCCTCGTCTGTCGCCTGCTCATTGTCCGGTAGGTCGAGACATTCGTGATGATCTCCGCGCTCTGCCTGATGCCGGCAAGCACCCCCTTTGCCAGCGCCTCCTCCCTGCCCGAAAGCATCGAGACCAGGAGACTGCTGTACCCCATCGCCACGGCATTCGCGTTGTTGATGTCATGGGTCATGATGTCCAGGTACAGGTTCGCCTCCTCGCTCGCCCGCTCGCGTTCGGCCCGCAAAACCGCCCTCTGAACCGCAATCCCGATCGCGCCCCCGGCCACGGCAAGGAAAGATTCCTCTTTGTCGGAAAACGGGTGATCACCCCCGACAGTCATGACGCCGAGACGCTCCTGCCCGGCAAGGAGGGGGACGGTGACCGCCGCCGCGAACTGCTCCGCCGCCCAGGCAGGCAGGGCCCCCTCCGCGACAGGCGAGACGGCCGGGACGGCAGCGGCGTCGTGGACGCCGTACTGGCAGACGAGCGATGCCGTCGCCCCACCCGATTCGATAAGATGGATAGCCCCGCCGTCGAGGCCAGATGTCTGGAGCACCGCCTGCAGCATCGCCCCGAGCATATCAGGGAGAGACGAGGACGAGACCGAGATGTCCCCGATCCCGGAGAAAAAAGAGAGTTCCCTGTTGCGTTCGAGGAGTTCGCGTTCAGTCTCCTTCAGGGTGGTGATGTCTGCCAGGGAGACGATGCTCGTGAGGGTCCCCGGAATGAGGGCCGCGGTGAGGAGGACATCGCGCGTCTGCCCATCACGGTCCTGCAATTGCACCTCGTACGTCGAGGGCGCCCCTGTCCCATACCGCCTCTGTGCATGGTAGCGCCGCGTGACCTCCGCGGCCGGGCCGGTGAAGAGAGTGGACCAGACACTCTTCCCGACCAGGTCGGCCGGGTCGTACCCGAAGAAGGGGCCGAACCGGGAGTTCACGTGGGTGACCGTGCCGGCCTCGTCGATGACCATCGTCGCCGTGCCCGTGGTCTCGAAGACCGTCCTGTAGAGGTTCTCGGAACGCGCCAGGTCTTCGGCGTACCATTTCCTCTGCAGGAGCGCCCACATCTCACTCATCAGCAGGGAGAGTTGCCTGGCGTCGGCCTCGTCGTACGGCCCGACCTTGTTCGCCACACCGGCGACCGCAACGATCCGCCCCCCGGAGAAGACCGGGACACTCATGAACCGCCTGATCTCAGAGTGGCCCGGCGGCGTGCCCCGCTTGAGGGGAGAGGGGGCGGCATAGTCATTCACGATGACGGTGCGGCGTTGCCTGACCGGTTCCCCCCACAGCCCCGTCTTTTCAAGGGGGTACACCTCCGGCAGATCCTTCACCCGGCACAGTTCCCGCGCCTTCTGCGACAAGGACCGGATCGTCATGACCGACTCGTCCTCGTTGAGGAAGGCGAAGTACCCGATCTCGCTGTCGGTGAGGGTGATCCCGATCTCCAGGGCATAGTCGGTGATCGCCCTGACAGGTGCGGCGGCCATCCCGTTCAGCCTGACAAGCGCTTCAAGCCTCTGCTCTTCGAGGCGGATCGCCTCCTCGACTCTCTTCATGTCGGTGATGTCCCGCCCGTAGATGTTGGCATAGCCCTCGCCTGCCGCCGGCACGACCGTGCACATGACTGTTCTTCCGGCGATCGTCACCTCGATCTCCTCGTTTTTCCCTCCATCCATCGCCCGGGCGACCACAGCGGCAATCAGCACGCGGAACGGCCGCCCCGCATCCGTATCCCAGATGGACTCCAGGGATGCGGCGGCCGCGTTGGCGTACATCATCCTCCCGGCACTATCGACCCTGAAGACGGGATTCGGGTTGTCGCCGGTAAAACGGGCGAGGACTTCCATCTCCCGCACCTCCTCCCTCCGGTCCGATACATCGAGAAGAGTGCAGGCGACCCTCCCGCCGGGGAGTGAACCCGTGGAGATCCTGACCCAGCGGACACTGCCGTCCCTCGCGGTCAGCGCCGCCTCCACCGCCTCCAGGGGCCGCCCCTCCCCGATTGCCGCCGAGATATCCTCGCCGACCGCCGCATCCGGGAACAGAGACGAAAAAGACCGCCCCTCGACGTCCTCGGGGGAGAAGCCGAGCATCCCGGCCGCGGCACGGTTCGCGGCAAGCACGGACGGCACCTCCCTGTCGATGATCAGGATCCCGCCCCCGGAGTGCTCGAAGATCCCGTGGTAGTCCTGCGCCAGGCCCGCGATCCGCGCCGACAACAGGGCAAGGAGGAGAGAGACGGCGGCGATGACGACGGCGCGGCCTGCCGCCTCGATAAAGACCGAAGAAGCCGGGCCGAAGAAGAATGCAATGACCAGGAGATAGGAGACGAGGAGGGCCGCCGCCATCGCAACGCCCTTCCATCCGTACCAGCAGACCGCAAGGATGACCGGGACGAAGAAGAGATGAGCGACAACGGTTGTCACGCCGAACGACGCCGCAAAGACCGTGGCGGCAAGGGCGCCGCCTGTCGCGGCGAGGAGGGCAGGCAGTTTCCATGGCCAGGCATGGAAGGCTGAAAGCAAATCGTGTGCCATGCGGTCTGTTGTGAAAATAGTCCTACAAAGGCGGCATTAAAGGTTATGATCCAGGCCGACGACAGCCTTAATACCGCGCAGGTGAATGAATAACCAGCACGTTTCTGTGCTGGCTGACGTAAGTCCGACGTGCCCGATGGCATGGCCAAAAGTGGCTCGGGATTACCGAAAAGTCAGTAGAAGTACTTTCTGCTCTTTTCTGGACTTACTCTGTCATTTGAGAGGTAGATCATGGCACGAATGCATGCACGAAGGAGAGGCAAGTCCTGCTCCGTCGCCCCATACCGCACTGAAGCACCCGAGTGGTGCGGCATGTCGGCCGACGAAGCCGTGAAGATTGTTGTCGACCTTCGCAAAAAGGGCAACTCCAGCAGCGAGATCGGGTTCATCCTCAGGGACAAGTACGGCGTCTCTGATGTCAAACTCGTGACAGGCAAGAAGATCGGCGAGATCCTCGAGGAAAACAACCTCGGGTCGGACCTCCCGGAGGACCTCCGCAACCTGATCGCCAAGGCGCTCGGGATGAGGAAGCACCTTGCCGAGAACAAAAACGACCTTCACAACAAGCGGCAGCTCCAGCTCACCGAGTCCAAGGTGCGCCGCCTGGTGAGGTACTACACGACAAGCGGAAAGCTCGAGAAGGGCTGGACCTACAAACCGGAGACTGCCGAGATTCTCCTCTCCAGATAAGTCATGTCCATTCAGGCCGCTGCTGAACGGGTGGCAGGGAAGATCCGTGCCACCGACTTTGTCGAGGTCTACGCGCACCATGACGCCGACGGGATCGCCGCAGGGGCGATCCTCTCTCAGGCCATGCTCCGCGCGGGCCTGCGTTTTCGGCTGCGGATACGGCAGGGCATCAGGGCCGACGAGATCGGGCACCCTGAATCGACCCTGCTCTGCGACTTCGGTGCCGGCCTTGCCGACCTGCCGGAGAGCACGATGGTCGTCGACCATCACGTCCCCCACTTCACCGGGGAGTTCCACGTCAACCCGCACCTCGCGGGACTCGACGGGGAACAGGAGCTCTCGGCATCGGGCGCGGCCTACCTGGTCGCCCAGGCGCTCGGGGACAACCGTGACCTTGCAGGGCTTGCCGTCCTCGGCATGATCGGGGACGGGCAGCAGTTCTCCGGCACCAACCGGGAGATCCTGAACGAGGGGATCGCCAACGGCTTCATCAGCCCGGAGAGGGGCCTTCTCCTCCCCGGAAACACGCTGCACGAAGCCCTTGAAATGGCGGTCACCCCGTTCATCAGCGGTCTCAGCGGGAACGACGCGGCCGTGACCGGCATCCTCGACGCCGCAACAGGCGAGGAAGAGGTGGCCGACGACGTCCTCCTCTCTCTCCTCGTGCTGGAGGCCGGGGCGGACGCGGCACCGTCGGTCTTTTCCCGCGTGTACGGCGACCGCTACCGGCTGGAACGCGAGGTAATCGAGGACGCACGCACCCTTGTCGCCGTCATCGACGGCTGCGGCCAGCAGGGCCGCGGCGGACTTGCGGCATCGGTCTGCCTCAGGGCCCCCGAGTGCGTTCCCGAGGCCATGGAAGTCGCAGGGGCCTTCAGGCGCCGGGTGCTCGACGCACTCGCCGCCAGGAAGGCCGACGACGTCGGGATGATCTACGAGGTCGCCGACGCCGTGGCGGCAAGCGGCGTTGCCGACTGCCTCGCCTACGACCTCAGGCAGACCGGGCCGATCGCGGTGATCGCACCGGCCGGGGACGTCTGGCAGGTCTCGGCACGCTGCCCGCCGGGCGTGGAGATCGACCTTGAGGAGATCCTCAGGACGGTCGCCGCGCAGACAGGCGGGACAGGCGGCGGTCACAGGAACCGCGGCGGAGCACGCATCCCGGCCGACCGGATCGGCGAGTTCAGAAAGGAGTTCGCCAGGATGGTGACCGCGTGATCCGGATCGAGGGCACCATCAGGACCGTGAGCGCACGTGCAGAGTGCGTCGCCGGCGCCCTTGCCCCCGACAACCTCTCCGGCATGGAGACGGCGGCCGCGGGCGACGCAGTCGTCACCGGGATCCGGGGCGAACACCTGCGGTCGGTGACGGCGTCGGTGGACGACTACCTGATGAACCTCGCCATCGCTGAGGAGGTCTGTTCGTACCTCCTCGATAAAGCGGGCAGGGCCTGAAAGAGCGACATAACTCTCTGGAAAAGAGGATACGGAATTTAATTCAAATAATCTGGTGATTTCATGGCAAAGAGAAAGCAGGTTGGAAAGAGAGTCGAAGGCTGGAAGGCCAAGTCCTGGTACAAGGTCTACGGTCCCGAAGCATTCGGCAAGACCTATATCGGCGACACGATCTCCGCTGACCCGTCCCTTGTGATGGGCCGCGTGATGCAGACCACGCTCGGCGAGATCTCGCAGGACTACGCGAAGCAGCACATCAAGATGCGCTTCAGGGTGAACAACGTCGCCGGCGACGCGGCATACACCGAGTTCGTCGGGCACGATATCACCCGCGACTACATGCGCGGGCTCGTGAAGAGAAATACCTCCAGGATCGACGCCCTTATCCTCGTCCCCACGAAGGACGGCAAGAAGGTCCGCCTGACCATCACGTGCTTCACCATCAACAGGGCGAACTTCAGCCAGGTGCACGAGATCAGGGCAGTGACGATGAAGAGCGTCCTTGAACAGGCGGCCCAGAGCTCCTTCGACGAATTCTCGAAGGCTGTCGTCTCTGGCGAGACTGCCAAGGAAGTCTTCAAACTGATCAAGCCGATCTTCCCGGTCCGCCGGGTCGAGGTCATCAAGTCCAAGCTCGAGACCGCGCCCATCGTGGTCGCGGCCTGAACACCCTTTTTTTATCAGGAACAAACTGTCCGTGACGGTTCTTCCCGGAGCAGGTCCGCGGAGTCTCTCCTGACGGCGGCACATTCAGTCCTCCCCGCAGAATAGCGGCGCATCTCTTCTCCCGTTCCCCCGCAGGCCTTTTGACAAGACTGATAAGGGCACGGGGTGAGTGTGTACCTGTTCATGGAAGACGGGATTCAGGACTGGATATACCAGTGTTCATTTCCCGACGGCACCGAACTGCAGGAACATACCCTGAAGACCGGGAATACCATCATCATCGGGGACCGCTGCACGATCGACTACGGGCTGAAAGGGAAAGACATCGTCGTCTGCGAATTTTGCACTCTCAACGGAAGCATTGTTGCAGACGGTGACGTCAGGATCGACAACTGGTGCGAGATCAACGGTGACGTGATCGCCGCCGCAGATGCCTATCTCGGGGAAGGGGTAAAGGTCCACGGCAAACTCATCGTTCAGGGCGACCTCGACGTCGGCGACAACGTCCAGATCGAGCGGGGTTTCGAGGCAAAAGGGTGGATCTCGATCAGGAACCCGATGCCGGTGATTGCCTACCTCATCCTCTATGTGATGACCCTCCTGAAGATCGACAACCCCGACGAGATCGACGACGCCCTCAAGGAGATCTTCGGCGAGGACGAAGACGACGACGACGAAAACCCCCTGCTCATCCCGCCGTCCTCGAACCTCGACATGAAGGTCTTCTCCGTCCCGACCATGATGACGATCGGGAACGGCTGCCGCCTCCACGGCAACATCAAGGCCGCCTCGGTCGTGGTCGGCCGGGACAACACCATCTTCGGGAGCCTGCGGGCGAGCGGGCTTATCAGGGTCGGGGACAACACGCAGGTCCACGGCAATGTCGAGGGCGGCGACGAGGTCACCGTGGCGCCGGGAGTGCACATCCTCGGCAATGTGAGCGGCAGGACCCTCGCCCTCGACGAGAAAGCCCGCATTGACGGGACGATCCGGGCGCCCGAGGGGGTCCGGTTCGAGAGAGAAGTACAGGAGGAAGCATGAAAGCAGCGGAAATACTCGAACTGACCGATCTCGTATGTGTCGAGGACTCGTTCGCCGACCTCGCGGACCCGGCGGCGGCAGACCCCATCCTCTCCCTCGACCCCGAGGCCGGAAAACTCCTCGTCGACGAGGACGAGGATCTCATGGCCGTCGCGTTCAGGAGCGGCGGTGCGTGGTACGCGGCTAATTATCTTTTCCATCCGCCGGCGGCAGAGGTGATCGACCTCTTTGAAGGGACGGACGGAGAGATCTACCAGGAGGAGAGGGAGGTCTGGACAGGCGCGGTGCGGGAGTATTACAGTGCCGCGATCCTGAGGGAGGTCAAACCGTCGATCGAGGACATCCCGCCTGACAGGCCGGGAAAGATCGCGGGCCTCGTCACAGAGGTCTGGGGCAGGCAGGAGGGGGCCGTCTGTATCGACTGCTGCTGTGGCTCAGGTGTCGGCGCCGCCGCACTCAGGTCGGCCGGGATGCAGACGCTCGCCTACGACCACGACCCCGCTCTTCTTGCCCGCGGCTTCGAGGAGGGGCGCCTGGTGCCGGAAGAGACCGCGTGCATCGACGGGACGATGGCGACCACCTATTTCAGGCCGGTCCCCTACGGGACAGCATTTATGATGGGGACGATCCGCTCCTTCGACAGCGGGATATGGGAGAGACTCACCCTCGAACTCCTGGCCCTCTCAGAGGAGACGCTCATCACCGTCGCCACGGAAGAGGAGGCCCGCATGGTCGCGGCCTGGTGCCGCTCTGCCGGGCGGACGCCCGAAGTCAGGGAGAGCGACCGCGATCCTCTCTATGACCGCTGGGTCTGCCTCTCCTGAAGCCGGAACACGTCAAAAGAGAAATTTATTCACAACTCTCATATTTTTTGAGTCTTTCCAGCATCTCACCGACAGGGGGGATTTTCTCTGCATTCCTCTCAAGAAGGGCCCGCACCTCGTCCTCAGATGTCACAATTTTTTCGCAGTCGAGACCGTCCCCGTTGATCTGTGCGGCAATCGATCGTGCCTCTTGTTGTGTCGAAACTGTGGAGTCCATGCACGCGCCTCGCGTATCATACATAATCACATAATCATATATTAAAGTATCTAATTTCATAGCGTGGCATCGACCCAATATCATATGAAAATTCAAGAAAAATCGGACAAAAATCAGATTGCCCCGTTAAAAAGGCACCATAAAGTAGAAAAGATATCCCAGGCTCTCAAACGCCCATCACAGCATGAGGGAGAGATGCACAAAGGTACCGGGCAGAACAAAAAAGATCGGGCCTTTTCCGGCCCGGGAATCCTGGACAGGGAGAGGTCCTACGACCTCTCCTCCCCCGCTTTCGTGCCGTCGATCTCGGCGGCGATCAGCAGGGGGTCCTCCATCTCGCGGACAAGGTTGCGGACGCGCATCAGTTTCTCGACGCCGATGAAGTGGCGGGCCATCACCCTGGCCAGATCGGTTAGTTCGATCTCCCCCTTCTTCCGCTTCACCAGTTTTGTTTCGATCAGGGTCTGGAGGACAGGTTCGAGACTGCCGACCATCACACGTTCCATCCACTGGATCTGCGCCTCGTCGCCGTGACAGGCGACGGCGTTCGCGGCAAATTCCTCGGAACTCCCTTCGAGGTCATAGACAGGGGCAACCTCCTCCATCTCGCCCTTCAGGAGAAGGATCGCCATCTCCTCCTCGGTCACCTTCGAGGTCTTCGAGTAGGTCGCACCGGGTTCGGCAAGGATGACGATCCTGCCCTGGTCATGGAAGTCGGGGCGCCCGGCCCGGCCGAGCATCTGGTTGAACTCCTGCACGCTGAGCCACTTGATCCCCATCGCCAGGGCGTCGAAGATCACCTGGGATGCCGGGAAGTCCACGCCCGCGGCGAGAGCCGCGGTCGTGACGACGCAGGCGATCTTCTGGGAGGCAAAGAGGTCCTCGACCTGGCGGCGCTCCTGCGAGGTGAGGCCGGAGTGGTACGGCCTGGCCACGTTCTGGCCCAGGGCGTCGGCAAGGGTGTGGCACCGCGACCGGGCATTCGTGAAGACGATCGTCTGCCCGTGATACCCCTTCGAGGACCGCCGCCCGAACTCCTCCTTCACCATCGACTTGATGAACTGGATCTTCTTCTTCTTCTCGCAGAAGATCAGGTGGCGTTCGAGGGGGACAGGCCTGCTGTCGTAGCGCACAAGTTTCGCGCCGAGTTTTCGTGCAAGGACGCTCGGCGCCCCGATGGTCGCCGAGAGATACAGGAACTGGGCCTTCGGCGAGGCGTACTTGATCCGTGCGATGAGGCCGTCAAGACGGTGGCCCCGCTCGGGTTCTTCGAGGTTCTGGACCTCGTCGATCACCACGGTGCCGATCTCCGCGAGGGTCTTCCCGTTCCGAAAGACCGTGTCGACCCCCTCGTACGTGCCCACGACGATCTCGGCGCGGGTGTTCCTCTCGCCGACAGGCCGCGTCTCCGGGAGGTTGAGGCGGCTCCTCCCGGTCTGGAGGGAGACGGAGGCGATGCCCTTGTAGCGTTCCTTGAAACGGAGATATTTCTGGTTTGCAAGGGCGACGAGCGGGACAAGGAAGAGGAGACGGCCCTTCCCTTCGAGCAGGTTCTTGAGCCCGGCCATCTCGCCGACAAAGGTCTTGCCGCTTGCCGTCGCCGAGACGACCAGGAGGTCCTGGTGTTCCAGGAGACCGGCATCGACGGCGAGTTGCTGGACAGGTGTGAGGTACTCGACGCCCGAGGCCTTTGCAAAGGCGGGGGGCACAGGCAGCTGGGTGATGTGCTGCGTGTCGATCGGCTCCACCGCCTCCATGCGGTCGAAGAGCGTCTGGGAGGAGTCACGCTGCTCGGGCTGGAGGAGGGAGAGCACCCTGTCCACGTCGCGGTACGAGTCGAGGAGGCTCCTGATATGCGAGAACGACCTCGTGCCGAAACGGCCCACATAGCCCATCTCCCGCCGCAGTTCCCGTTCGGCGCACTCCATGCAGATATGCTCCCTGCCGAAGCGTACGCCGTTCTTCTTCGACAGCGGGGTTACCTTGTCTTCGAGGAGGCAGATGCGGCAGAGTTTCACCTCTGCCGGCGGGACCTGGAAGTCCCCGAGAAATGCCAGGAGTCCGGGTTCGGGTTTCGTGATCCTGACGTCGGACCCCCGGATCAGATCGACCAGTTTCTTTGTCGGGACATTCTGGTAATTTCTCCGCCCGGATGCACGGAGTTTCAGGTTTGTCGGCCGATACCCGCGGGTAGAATGGGCAAGTTCGAAGACCCCGGTCTCCCTGACAGACCGCCCGTCAAAAAGAATGAGTTTATATGAGCCCCGTTGCGGGGCGATGATGACAATCATGGAATGATAAGGTCGTGGATGGTGTAGTTCAGCCCTGCACTCTCAAGGCGCTTGAGAAAATCGGTGAACTCCTCGTCGACGATGAGGACCGCACACTCGACACCATGGAAGGCGGCCTCGACCGCACCTTCCCGCGAGCCGAAAGTGATGTCGGGCTCCCGGCCTGCCGCCCGCAGGGCGATAGCCGCTTCAAGCCCGACGACCCCGACCATCTGCACCCCGGCAAGGACCTTCTGCATCCCGGCAAGGTCGACCTTCCGCGAGCCCCCCCTCTCGATCCGCGGCACCTTGAGGACGCGGACCGTCCCCTCGGTATGGTCGATCAGCCCGGTGAGTTGCGCGATCCCGACGTCCTGACCGGCGACGGCGTCGGCAATCACCTCGCCCATCGCATTCCTCTCCCCCTTCGCGGCGTACAGCCAGCCGTCCATCATATAGACACCGACAACGTCGCCTTCCTTCAGGGGCCCGGCGGCGATCGCGGGCCAGACCCGCACCTTCTGGATCACGTCGCGGGTGACATGTCGGGCATAGTTCTCCAGCACCTCGGCATTGTTCAGCACCCACTCGATCCCTTCTTTCGTCACCTCATACCTGCCACGGCCGTAGGCAGATATAAAACCGTCGTCGGCGAGTTCCCGGATGTACTCGGAGACCGCCTGCGGCGTCACCCCCATCTTCTCGGCGATCTCCTGCTGGCGGATCGCGGGCTGGTGCTCGGCGACCTCGACAAGGATCTGGAACCTGGTGATCTCGCGTTTACTCCGCAGGAGGGTGGCGAGAGGGTCATCACCGGCCGTTGTTGTCGGCATAGACAAGCCCCTGCCCCTTGACGTCAAGGTGCGGAATCCTCTTGGAGAGTGCCTTGACAAAGAGAGACGACACCCCGAACTTCCGGCCGATATCGGAGATGGACGAGTTTCCGGTCTTCAGTTCGTCGTCGATATTGGATACGAGTGTCCGCAGGTTATCATCCGTGGACAGGGCGATGTAGATCAGGTCTGCAAGGTCGGTCATCGTGCACTGGAAACTTGCCCTGAAGGTGCCGTAGGTCGTCCTGTATTCCTTGCATGGCTTCTGGCCTGGCTTGGGCATCCGCCACTGCTCCTCGATGAGGTTACCCTTCTTGAGGATTGAGATGCAGGCGGCGACGCAGGCTTGTTCTCCACACTGCTCACAGAGCTCGTCCTCGGTCATCCAGTTCTTGTTGAGCAGTTCATACATTTGCTTGAACTTTGGATTATTGAATGTGAGGAGCAGCGGAACCATTTCAACGGGATCATTCACAATCCGAATATGACCTGTCACGCAAAAACCCTATTTATATATCGCCTTATGACCCAATAAATTTTTGCAGGTTACACAATGCAGAACAGGGGAAAGATCATCATCCGCGGAATTGTCCAGGGGGTTGGATTTCGTCCCTTTGTCTATGCCTGCGCCGGGAAATTCGGCATTTCAGGGTGGGTGAAAAACCTGGGGAGCCGTGTCGAGGTCGCCGCTGTCGGCGCGCGCTTTCCCGAGTTCGTGGACGCCGTATCGAAGGGCACGCATCTCTCCGTTATCGATTCGGTGGAGGTGCTCCCCCTCGATGAAGAGGTCGCACCCGGTTTTTCCATCCTCTCAAGCGGCACGGGGGCCCTCGACGGGATGATCCCCCCGGACGTCGCGATCTGCGACGCGTGTGTCAGGGACATCGATACGCCCGGCGGCCGGTACGCGGGCTACTGGGCGACGTCGTGTGTGAACTGCGGGCCGCGGTACAGCATCATCAGGACGCTCCCGTACGACCGGGAAAGGACGGCAATGGATGAGTTCCCGATGTGCGACGCCTGCGGGGCGGAGTACACCGATCCGGCCTGCCGGCGGCACCATGCCCAGACGATCGCCTGCGACGCCTGCGGCCCGTCCCTCCTCCTCCTCGGCCCTGACGGCAGGGGGGTCGCGTGCGGCGACCCGGTGGCGGAGGCGGCGGCACTCCTGGACGCCGGGAAAGTCCTTGCGATCCGGGGCGTCGGCGGCTTCCACCTCGCCTGTGTCGAGGAGGCGGCGGGCACTCTCAAGGCCCGTCTCGGGCGGACCGAACAGCCCCTCGCGGTGATGGTGCGGGACGGCGCCGCAGCAGCGCGGTACGCCGCCCTCTCCCCCGAGGAGGAGGAGGCCCTGCACAGCCGGGTCAGGCCGATCGTCGTCGCGAAAAAACGGGACGTCCATGCCCATACCGGGATCTCGTCCCTCCATACCATCGGCGTCATGCTGCCGTACACCGGCCTCCACCACCTCCTCTTTGCCCGTCTCTCCCATGACCTGCTGATCATGACGAGCGCGAACATGCCGGGCACGCCGATGATCACCGACACGGAGAACGCGGTCAGGGGCCTCAAGGGGCAGGCCGACGCCTTCCTGGTCCACAGCCGCGAGATCGTGAACCGCTGCGACGACTCGGTGGTGCGGGACGGCTACATCATCAGGCTCTCCCGCGGCATCGCCCCGAAGAGGAAGGCGATCGATCTCGGGACGCGGTGCATCCTCGGCGTCGGCCCTGAACTGAACGCCACGACGACGATCTACAGGAACGGATTTGCGGTGACCTCGCCCCATGTCGGAAACGTGAGGAACCCGACGACCCTCGCCTACCTGCGGGAGACGGTGGAGAAGATCGGGCGCCTGCTCGGCGCGGAGGTCGAGGTGGTCGCCCACGACCTCCACCCCGGTTTTCTCTCGACGCGCTATGCCCGCGACCTCGCCGATGAGAGGGGAGCGGACCTCGTCGCGGTCCAGCACCACCGCGCTCACATCGCGGCGGTGACGGCGGAGGAGTGCGTCGGCATCGCCATCGACGGCGTCGGCTACGGCGACGACGGCACGGTCTGGGGCGGCGAGGTCTTTGCCGGCGCGGTGCCTGACCTGAAGAGAGTCGCGCACATCGAGGCGGTGCCGATGCCGGGCGGCGACCTGGCGACAAAGTTCCCTGAACGGATGCTCTACGGCATCCTCCCGGAGGAAGCGACCCGCGCCCTCCTCGCCGCCCGCGGCTGGGGCGAGGTCGAGATCGGCGTCCTCGGGCGGCAGGTCGAGAGGCGGTTCAACACTCCCATGACGAGCAGCACCGGGCGTGTCCTGGACGCGGCCTCGGCCCTCCTCGGGATATGCCGGGAGCGGACCTATGACGGCGAGCCCGCGATGAAGCTGGAGGCGGCGGCGGCGGAGGGGACTCCCGCAGACTGGGACCTCTCCTTCGGCAGCGACGGGCCCTGCGAGGTCTTGAAGACGACCGACCTCCTGCGGACCGCGGCCAGGGCGCAGGCCGCCGGGGGGAGGAGCGCGGACATCGCCGCCTCGGTGCAGCACAACCTCGCCCGCGGCGTCGCCGCCCTCGCGGTCCATGCGGCCGAAGAGCGGGGGATCAGGACGGTCGCCCTCTCCGGCGGTGTCGCCTACAACGCGGCGATCAGGGAGACGATCCGCTCGTGCGTCGAGACGGCGGGCCTCTCCTTCGTCACCAGCCGCGAGTACCCCCTCGGCGACGGCTGCATCAGTTACGGGCAGTGCGTCTGGGCCGGGGCGGTGACGCGGGAGAGGTAGGAGGGGACTGATCATCAGGAGACCTCCCTTCCTAATAGGATAGGGTCGGGGAAGAGCGACGAGAATATGCTGAGGAGGAGTTGCCATCCACCCCCCCCTCATAATGGCGCCTACCGCATCTGCGGCAGGGCCGTCCGGCGATGGATGCTCTGGATAAAGGCGTTCAGGGATCTCTTCTGTTTTTCAAGAACCGTGCGGTCGATATGCTGCCGCGCCAGTTCCTCCTCCAGGATCGCATCGACCTTTGCAACCCAGGCGGCGGCGTACTCGCCCGTCTCCCCGTCTGCCTGAAGGCGCCCGATACCCTCGAAGACCGTTTCGAAGAAGCAGAACTTGTCGAAGAAGAGGTCGGAGACCGCGGCCCGGATCCGGTCCCGCATCAGGTACCGCATCGACAGGGCGCCGAAAGAGAGTCTTCCGACAGGTTCGCCCTCCTCGTCGAACCCGGCATAGGAGAGAGACTTCGGCGTGCCATTGCCGCCGGCAAGCATCCTGTTCACGGCAAGGAGTGCGTTCCTGTCCGCGGCAAGGTCGCGGAGCGAGTACCGGTCTCGCGGGAGGATGAGAAACTCATACAGGCAGGGATCGCCTGTCCGCCTGATCAGGGTGCGGAAACGCGGCGGGCTGTCCTCGATCAGGTGGAGGCAGGGGCGCCCGGCGAGTTCGATGACCACCGGCATGGTGTCCCGCGTGAAGGAATCGCCGGCGCGGGCGGAGAAGAAGGCCGACCTGACAGAGGCGAGGAGGTCGTAGAGGGTGCAGGAGAGGGAATAGTGGTCGGGTTCGGCAGGATAGCGGCAGGGGACCGAGAACCAGAGGTCGAGAAAAGGCCGGTGATATGCCGACTGTTCCCCGATCATCTCCCACCTCGCCGGAGAGATAGGACGCGGGGAACATAAATCTTTGGCAACCCGCGGCGGGGATCTGAACTGGCCTTGATCTGGCAAAGCAGGTCTGAAAGATAAGAAAAAACCGGGATGATGCCACGAGATGGAAAATTTATAATGAATCAGGACAATCCCGGCACGGTGATGTCATGCAGTGCACCGCATATGCCCATCTCTCCGACGAAAAAGTGAAGAGACTCCAGGCATTCGAGAAGGAGTTCGGGGCCGTTCTCGTCGCCTACGAGAAAGTCCCGGCGATCGCCCGTCTCACCGAGGACGAAATCGGGGATATCAAGGAGAAGGAGAAGAAACTCGGGAAGATCCTCGTCGCCTACGAGAAGTGAGGGGCGCCCGACAGGGCAGGAGTGTCGGCAGGAAAGCGGCAGAATCCTGTGGTATGGGATATCGCCGCCATAGGGATTCCCGTCCCCGGGGACGACCGTAGGGAGGGCGATGTGCCCGGGCGCACCCTATCGGACCAGAGGATATCCCCCGACCGGCACATGAGGCTTTCTCCAGAGCCAATCAGATGATTTTTTTGCCGAGATGGCCAGATATGTGACACCTATTTTCAGGAGGACGAATTCTGATGAAAAAAATGTGGATCTCGTGTAGTCTGATCTGCCTCTGCCTGCTCCTGACGGCATGGTGCACGGGAGCGGTTGACAACAGAACATCGGCGACGCCGGCAGTCACACTCGCGCCGTCCTCCCCGCCGATATCCATCAACGACACCCCCGTCCGGTACGCGGACGTGAACGGCGTTCGTCTGGCATACCGGGAGTTCGGCGCGGGCGAACCCCTGCTGCTGATCACCGGGTTCGGCGGTGTGATGGAGACGTGGAACGAGACACTCGTCGGCATCCTTGCCGGGCAGTACCATGTCTACATCTATGACCACCGTGCGATGGGACACAGCGGCGACACCGACGCACCCTACACGATCCCCCGGCTCTCCGACGATGCGGCGGGTTTGATGAAGGCGCTCGGCCATGAGAGCATGCACGTGTACGGCGTCTCGATGGGGTCGTCGGTTGCGCAGCAACTCGTCATCGACCACCCAGAAACGGTCAGAAAACTCGTCCTCTCCTCGTCAACCTACAGCACACGACTGAACGAGACGAAGACGTTGCACGAACGCTCGCGGCGTGCGCCGGGGACGCCTCCCTGCCTTCGGGTCTGCGAAAAGAGGCGAACGCAAACCTCGCCTGGAACGGCACCTACGATGATCTCTCCGGGATCACGAAGGATGTGATGCTCATCGTCGGGACCGCCGACGAGATCACGCCCGATGCGATTTCTGTCCGGATGGCCGGGGAGATCGAGGGGTCGTGGCTCGTGCGGTTCAGGGGCATCCCGCATGTCGGGTCGTCCCATGCGCCCGAGGAGTACGGCCGGACGGTCGTGACCTTCCTCGGAACAAACGCGTCCCCGGCCTGAA
>NZ_JAQVNX010000023.1 GCF_028702905.1 Methanofollis sp. | reverse complement strand
ATGCTGTGGTCGGACGGCGGGCAGACCGCTCCCATCCTCTCTCCCATATTTATATCAGATCCGAGTTCCCACCATCACCCTACAGATGTCGGATAGAACGTCTCCAGAACCGAAACCCGGCCTGATAGAGCAGATCAGGACGAGTTCGAACCCTGTCGTTTCTTTCGGCCGCGACGTCGCCTGGGCGGTGGCGGTCGTCGGCGTCATCGCACTGGTCCTCTTCCTGGTCTCCGGGACGTGGCCTGCGGTGGTGGCGATCGAGTCCGAGAGCATGGTGCCGAATATGAACATCGGCGACCTGGTCTTTGTGGCGGCACCCGACCGTTTCGGTTCTCTCCAGACCCTGGAAGACGGCCAGGAGTCGGGCTATGAGAAATACAACCGGCCCGGAGACGTGATCATCTACCGGCCCAATGGCGAGGGGTCTGTCCACCCGATCATCCACCGGGCCACGATGTGGGTCGAAGGGAACGAGACTGTCCAGATACTGCTCAACGGGCGTACAGTCAGTTATACGGCGCCTCACGAGGGTTATATCACCTGGGGCGATAACAACCCCGGCCCTGACCAGCTCTCTGTCTACCGCGAGATCGGCGGGCAGATCGAACCGGTGAAGAAGGAGTGGGTCATCGGCAAGGCCCTCTTTGCCATTCCCTTCCTCGGGTACCTCCCCCTTCATCTTATTGAGACGGCGATCGTGCTGGTGGTGCTGATGATCCTGTACGACCTCGTGATGGGGGCGCGGGAGAAGGAAACGTCCGGCAAAAAGAGGCGGTAAATGACGCACGACACGATCGGCACCCTGCTTTCCGACACGCTCGCCGGCCACAGGATGACAGAGGATGAGGCCCTCTCCCTCCTCGGGGTGAAAGATCGGCGGATCTGGGAGATCGCCGCCGCCGCGGACGAGGCCAGGCAGGAGAGGGCCGGCGACGCGGTCACCTATGTGCGGAACCAGAATGTTCATATCACGAATATCTGCAAGAACCTCTGCGGGTTCTGCGGTTTCGGGCGCAGGGCGACTGACCCGGGCGCCTACATCCACGGTGAGGAGGAGGTGCGGCGCCGGGCGGCCCTCGCCCTCGACCGCGGGGTCACCGAGATCTGCTTCCTCTCCGGCGTCCACCCGGCCTTCGACGTCTCTTCGTATGAAGAGATGATCTCGTGGGTCCATGAGGTCGCTCCTGCTGTGGATATTCACACCTGCAGTCCCGAGGAGGTCTCGTATGCCGCACGGCGGAGCGGGATCTCCACGGCAGAGGTGCTCGCCCGCCTGCGGGCCGCGGGCCTCGGCACTCTCCAGGGGACGGCCGCCGAGATCCTGGTGGACCGGGTGCGGCAGGTGATCTGCCCGCGGAAGGTGCCGACGGCTGAGTGGGTCAGGATCATCAAGGAGGCGCACAGGATGGGGATCAGGTCGACGGCGACGATCATGTACGGCTCCTATGAGTCGGAGGCCGACCGGGTGCGCCACCTCGGCATCCTCCGGGAGGTCCAGGACGAGACGCACGGCTTCACCGAACTCGTCCCCCTCCCTTTCATTCCCACGAACACTCCCCTCTATAAGGCCGGGATCGCCCGTCCGGGTACGACGGGTCGGGAGGACGTCCTCCTCTTCGCGGTCTCCCGCCTCTTCCTGGACAACTTTGCGCATATTCAGGTCTCCTGGGGGAAGGTTGGGACGAAGATGACGCAGATCGGCCTCCTTGCCGGGGGCAACGACCTCGGCGGGACGATGTTCGACGACGAGGTCTCCTCGGACGCCGGTGCCGAGGACGCGGATTATCTTGATCCCACCGAGATGCGGCGGATAGCGGAGGACCTGGGCCGGCCCCTGCGGCAGAGGACGACGACGTACGAAATCCTGTGACCGGTGCCGCCGTCATATCCCCTCTCTTTTTTTGCTCCTCTCCTCTGGCTGCTGGTATCCTCTGGTCCATAGTAGAATTGGCCTCAAATCTCAGAGATACTGTAATTGCCTGAATGAAATGCTGTTATATTTCAATTATTATTTTTGTCGGCATTCGGGATCGTCACATATGGGATAATTATATATGCCAGTGTGCATATCTCGTGGCATAACCTTCCGGGTTTCTAACTTACCCGAGGGACCCAGTAAGGGGGGGAAATTTCAATGATATACAATTCGATGAAAAGAAGAGCGACAGCCAGCACTGTGCCGGTTGTGATCGCACTCATCATCTTTACTGCAATATGTGCTGTTCCGGCAGTGGCACTTGCATGGAATTCCGAGGTCGTACAGATGGGAACTCCCGGCAACTGGCCGGTCAATTATGTCGATTCGCTGGTGCTGGACTCCTCCGGGAACCCGCACATGGTGTATTACGATTCGACAGATGACAATACAGACCGCCTCGTCTATGGAGAGAGGGTGGGGGGTGACTGGTCTCTGGAGACGATCGAAGCACTGGACAATATAAGTCCGTATGCTGCCATGGCCCTTGATCTTTCAGACACTCCGCATGTCTGTTATTTCAACGCGACGGCCCTTGTCCATGCCTGGCGGGAGGGCGGGGAGTGGCAGAGCGAGGTCGTCGGCACCTATGCGGGGAAGTATGTCTCCGGCGCCTTCGACCCCTCCGGAGACCTGCACCTCGTCTACTATGACCCTACTCCGGGTATGCGTTCCCTGCGGTACGCTGTCTGGGACGGGAGCACCTGGACAGACGAGGAGATCGTCCCCAAGTCGAACCAGCTCTTCAGCTCCCTTGTGATCGGTGACGACGGGGCGGTCCATATCGCCTACATCGATGGGAATAAAGGCAACCTGATGTGCAACCTGATGTACCTGAAGAAGGGGGACAGTCCTGAGGTCGTGGTTTATGGGGTCGGGACAAACGATGGGTACCGCCCGGGCTACACCTCGATTGCCCTTGACAGCAGTGGCAATCCGGCAATCGCCTGCTACAACAACCTTGATAGCGGGACTCTCGGCTATGCGTGGCTGGATGACGGGAGATGGCAGTATGAGGACGTCGCTGCGGCAAAATCCGACCGTGCCTCCCTTGCATTCGATGGGGATGGCCTCCCCGCGATCGCTTTCACAAGCGAGGACGTAATGGTCACGTATGCCAAGAAAAATGATGGGATCTGGGAATTTTCCCCGATCATCGAGGCAGGTCGTCTGGGGTCGGGAGGCTATCCGGACCTTGCCATGACCGCGGACGGGTCGCCGCGCATCAGTTGCCGGACCGGCCCCCATGACTCGGTCGAGTATCTGGAGCCCGAGCCTGAATCTCTTGCCCCTCACTTCAGCGCGAATGTCACCTCCGGGCATGCGCCCCTGACCGTGAACTTTACCGACGAGTCGACGGGCGGGCCTGACACCTGGGAATGGGACTTCGGCGATGGCGAGACGGAGACGGTACAGAACCCGGAACACACCTACTCGGTTGCAGGGGTCTATGACATCTCTCTCACCGTATCGGGTGCTTCCGGCGAGGACACGCTCGTGCGGGAAGGCTACGTGACCGTCCTTCCGCGTGCCAATTTCTCGGCGAACGTGACCTCGGGCACCGCGCCCCTTGCCGTGCTCTTCACCGACGAGTCGACAGGCGGGCCTGACAGCTGGGCCTGGGACTTCGGCGACGGGAACACTTCCAGTGAGCCTGAGTGGGTCCATATCTATGAGAAGGCCGGGAACTATTCGGTCTCACTGATAGTTGCGAAGGGAGATCTCCAGAACACGACCGTACTCGCGGAGGAGATCGTCGTTCTGGCGGACCCGACCACCGACCCGACCACCGACCCAACCACCGAGCCGACCACCGAGCCAACCACCGAGCCGACCACCGAGCCAACCACCGAGCCGACAGCCGAACCTACCGCCAAACCTACCGCCAAACCACCCTCATCGTCGTCTTCGGGTGGTGGCGGCGGCGGCAGCAGCGCGCCCTATGCGTATGATGCGGCTGGCAGCCTGAAGGCGGGTGAGAATGTCACCTTCACCTTTGACCGGAGCGCCATATCGGCGATCACCTTCACTGCCGGCGGGAGGATCGACGGCATCATGGTGACTGTCGAGCCGGTGGGCAACGGTCCCCTGGAGTTCGACGGCTCTGTGTACCAGCATATCGAGGCCACCCTCTCGTACGCCCGCGAAGACGCCCTTTCCGGGACGACGTTCTTCTTCGACGTCCCGCTGAACTGGCTGACGTCAGAGGGTCTCGGCACTGGCGATATCGTCCTCTGGCGCTATAGTGGTGGAAAATGGAACCCCCTCCTCACCGAACTGGTGCGGGAGAGCGGCGGCCGGGCGTACTACCGCGCCCACTCCCCCGGGTTCTCGCACTTCGCCATCGCCGAGGGGAAGGGGATGACACTTCTTGTGGTCGAGAGCTCGGCCTCGGCCGGAGAAGTGATCGAGGAGACCACCGAAGCGCCGGTGGAGGGGGTCACGACGTCGGTTTCCAGCGAAACGACGGTGCCGGAGACGAACAAGACGGCCCTGCCGCCAGCGACAGCACAGCCCTCTCCTGCGGGCTTTGCGGCGCTCATCGTCTCTCTGGTCCTCGTTGTCCTGGTGCTCAGGCGCCGATAAACCTCTTTTTTTAATTGCGGCTCTTTAGAATCTGGCATGAGTCGGGAGCACGCCTCAGGCATCTCGCATGAAAATTGTTCTGAGGAGATCGTCTGGTCGACGTGCCTTCCCGCACGCTCGCGCCGGGGGCGGGGAAGGCAGAGGGCGGACCTTTCTGAAGGTGGTTTTGTCCTCTCCATCTCCATCATGGGGTGCTCGATGAGAGTCAAAGCCTCATGAAAACCCGGAGAACTGATCTTCTGGATCATTTTCATGGTAATCCCTCATACTCGGGTTGATGTATCTCCGTAATTCCCGAAAGGGAAGTGTGGATCTGCTGCCTTCCCCACATTCTCCGCTGGGGGACTACTCGAAGACCTTCGGTCTTCTCGTTGCCCCCGGACCCCCGATCCAGGATAGGGCCGGGGAAGTGCGAAGAGGAGATGCTGAGAGAGATTGCAGTATCCCTGCTCATCCTGAGCGGGGGTCTGGGGGCGTAGTCCCCCGGCAGAGGCACTCCATAAGAGGAATTTTACAGAGCAATACTCTATGAGGTCATCCCAGAACTCGTGTTCATTTGGCTATGGAGAAATCTCATGTTCGGGTGGATGTTCCCCGGATTCTCTGGCGAAGGGTGCGAACCCCCCGCCCTCCCCCTATTCTCCGCCGGGGGACTGACACCCCCGGACCCCCGAAAACAGGATAGAACCTGGAAAGGGTAGATTCGATCGTGAGGGAGTCTGCCATCCACCCTCCTATCGTAATGGTGGAGGGAACGACCGAAGGGAGTTTGAGAAAACCATAGGTTTTCGATTCAGGGGGTTAAAACCCCAGTAACAGGCACCAGAACAGAATTTTTCAGAACAAAATACGAGGAATTTCATCGACAGGACAAAGGTTTCGGATCCGTTTTGGGATGGCCTCTACCGCTCGGCCGAGGCCAGTTCGGCCTCCCGGCCGCCTGAGAGGTTTGCCGCCTGGAAACCGCCTTCATCAGGGAGAGAAAGCCTGATATCCGGGGTGATGTCCAGGGAGACGGTGGCGTGCTCCACCGTGGCATCGAGGAGGTGGCCGCCGCCCGTCCTGTCGTCGGCAAGATAGTGGAGGTGGAAGCCCGGTACGTTCACCCCGCCAAGATAGGCCGGAAGCCAGAAACCGACGAGGCTCCCCTCCTCCCGGCCGAAGGTGAAGACATGCTGGGCTTTCGTCGCCTCTGCAAGAGGGGGGTATGGCTTCTCCTGCCTGTCGACACTCCGTGCAGTCACGTTTGTGAACGTGCCTTGCACAAGGACGGCGCAGGGGAGGTTCTTCGAGGGGAGGGCGGCTTCGATCGAGGCCTCAAGGCCTGCGAGGGTGAGGGGGCCCTCGACCTCGAAGACGATATCGGGCTCGAAGGCCGTCACCGCGGCAAAGGGTGTCCTGGCACTCCCTTCTACCGGTACGACCGTTCCGTCGCCCTTCACCTGCCATGCCTCGCCGTCGATGACGATGAGTTCGCCGTCCAGTCCTTCGAGCGTCCCGATGCCGGTGTCGCCGCGGGAGAGAAGGCTGTCGATATCGGCGGCGCCGTCATAGACGCCGTCGAGGAGGGCACCGATCGTCGAGACCTGGTACAGCGTATCGTCGGCGACGGCACGGTCTCCCGACCATCTGACGGCCGTCATCGCAAAGAATGCTGTGGATATAATGAGCAGTGCAAGAAGGACGGCATACCGGCCCTTCTCCAGGATCATGCGCCGCATCCCTTCCCGATGGGCGTGACCGTCGTCTTCCTGCCGATGATGATGGAGTAGGTGTCGGCCTCCCTGTTGTACCTGACCCCGGCGTTTCTGATCGAGAGGATCTCACCGTATTTTCCTGATATCAGCGCTTCGTTCTCCTCGGTCCTGGCATATACCGGCAGCACCGCATAGACCGGTGTCTTTGTCGTGCCGTCGCAGATCTTCACCACATGCCTCTTCTCGTCGCCGATGTCGGGCGACATCCGGGCGGCGCGGACGTGGATCTGTCTGCCGACATGGGAGGCGAGGGAGCCGAGGCGTGCCGCCTTGTCCTGCTTCCCGATACGGTACGAGATGCGGGTCAGGTCGTCTTTTCTGAGGATCGCGTAGGAATACTTGATGTCGGTGTTCATGAAGCGGTAGCCCTCCTCTCCGGTGGCGAGGGCCTCCATCAGGCGCGGCGGTTTCACGTCCGGGCCGGTGACGAAGGTCCAGCACCGGTCAGGCCGGCAGATCTCGCCCCAGAGTGGAGTGCAGGGTGCATAGACGGGGAGGCCGCGCGAGGTAAGCGCCGCCTGGACTTCCCTGAGGGCGGTCGAGCCCTCTTTCTCCGCGGGCTCGATCAGGATGACAGAGCCTTCGGGAGAGAGGAGTGCGGCGTACCTGGCGACGAGGTCTGCCTTCCCTTCGGTATCGAGACCGGCGATCTCGTTCAGGACATTGGAGAAGACGATGAGATCGTAGGGGCCGGCGACCTCGATCTTATCCTTGAGGTCGGCGAGGAGGGGGGTCGAGACGGCCACCTGCCCTTTCTTCTCCCCGTACGGGTGGACAAGAGCCGTGTAGGCTTCGGTGTTCTCGTCTGAACGGTCGATCGCGGTGATGCTTGCCTGTGCAACATCAAGTCTGCCATAGTAATCGGCGATGGCAAGGGAGACGACGCCGGGGCCGGATCCCGCGTCGAGCACCCGCAGGTTTCGGGGTATGAGTCCGTCCTGCACCATCTCGTGGAAAAGGAGTTCGAACTGCACCAGGTAGACGGGAAAATGGTACGAGAGGTAGGCGAGGACGTCGTAGCCGCGGCCGTAGGCGATCTTCCTCTTCTTCCCCTTTGCCCAGTACCGTCCTTTCTGGGTGACGACGGCCTCGCGGATCCGGCCGAGGATGACCGGGTCGTTCCAGGCCTTCCCGGTCTTCTTTGTAATATATTCCTCGATGAGCCGCTCCATTCGCCGGGGTACCCGCGGGGAGGCGAGGAACTCCTCCTCTTTTCTGGTCTCGTCAGGCGAGAGGACGAGGGGATCTGAAGGTCGCGTCATGGGAGAAGGTTTCTCCGCCTCTCCTCATAAACACCTTACCGGGAGGAGGGCAGGAGGGTCCCCGAGGAGACCATGCCGGTGATCGTCCCGGTATCATCACGCACGATGGCGTTGTGCCAGAGGATGCAGACCTCATCGCCGCCGCGCCCGAGTACCGGGCTCTCCTCCTCGTCGGGAGGGACGACCTCGCCGGCCATGATCTTTTTGAAATTCGTCTCCAGGCGGGGGCGGAGGTGTGCCGGGACGAGGGCCGCAAACCAGTTCTTCCCGGCGATCTCCTCTTCTTCGTATCCAAGGATGCGGCACCCCATCCTGTTCATCCGCTCGATCGTCCCGTCTGGTCCGATGACCGCGATCATCACCCGCGCCACGTCAAGGTAGCGCTGGGCGCGGTCGCGCTCGGTCTTCACTGTCTCCTGCGCCCTGATCCTGCCGATGACATTGGCGACCTGGGCGGTCGTTGTTTCCAGAGATCTGATGCCGTACGCCGGTATCTCCGTATGGCGCCGTGAGGCGACGAGGAAGACGGCTATCCGGTGGTCGCCGTCCTTCACCGGCACCGCCGCCACGCCGGCGATCCCTTCCTCTGCGAGGGGGGTGAAGGAGGGGTCGAGGGCCGGGAGGTCGCCGGCCTTCCAGGAGGACGATGCCGGGCCTGAAAGGAGTGATGCCGCCGCGGTGCCGGCATCAAACCGTCTCATCTTCCCGGCAAAGGCCGGGGGGACTCCGATAGTGGCGGCAAGGACCAGGTCGCCGTTCCCGTCGTCGGTCATATAGACTGCGCCGGCATCGGCACCTGCCGCCTGCACCGCCGCGCCCAGGCAGAGGGTCAGCGCCTCCCCGAGGGTGGCGGCGCTCCCGAGGGCGAGGGCGAGGTCGCGCTGGCCCCGCAGAAGGGCGTCGGCGCGGACATGGGTGGTGACGTCGCAGATGATCGTGAGGATGTACTTCATCGTGCCGTCAGAACCGGTGATCGGGATCTTCTTTGCCTGGAGGTAACGCTTCTCCCCGCACCTGAAGGAGACGGCAGTCTCCGGGCACTCGAAGGTCTTCATCTCCGCGAGCACCGCCTTCTCGCCGCAGGTCATGAAGGGGACGAGGTCGGGCGGGAAGATCTCGTCGTCCTTCTTCCCGGTGAGACTCTCCGAGGTATTACCGGCAAACGCCTCGGCCGAGCGGTTGAAGAAGACGTAACTGCCGCCCTCGATCTCCTTGACAAAGACCATGTCGGGGATGTTCTGGACGATGCAGTGGAGGAAGGACTTCCAGCCCCGCACCCGCCTCTCGGCCTGCTGCCTTTCGGTGACGTCACGCGCCACCATGCGGTAGCCGGCAAAGTCCCCGATCTCATCGAAGTCCGGGGTGCCGCTCGCTTCGAAGATGAGGGGGCGGCCGTTCCGGTGCATGATGGGGATGGAGAGGAGGGAGAAGGGTTCGCCCGAGGCGAAGGGTGCGGAAAACTTTGTCCTGATCTTTTCGCGCTCTTTTTCCGGGACGAAGTCCAGGAGGGAATGCCCTTCCATCTCCTCGGGCGCATAGCCGAGGAGGTCGAAACTCTTGGGACTGACATAGGTGAAGGCCTGGTTGCTGTCCAGGTTCCAGATGATGTCGTTGATGTCCTCGACAAGGGCCCTGAACTTCGCTTCGCCGGCGCGGAGCGCCTCCTCGGACTCTTTCTGCTCGGTGATGTCTTCGAGGATGATGGTGATCCCGGGGTTGCCGTCATTGAAGGCTGTCGGCAGGATCTTCATCCTGAAAAAGAACTCTCCGTCTGCCTGGAGGAAGCGGATCTCCTCGACGACGTCCTCCCCGCCGAGTGCGTCGTCGATCCTGGACCTGATCAGGGGGTGGTCGAAGGCTGAGAGGGCCGACTCTCCCATCGTCTTCCCGATCACCTCGTCGCGGCCGGCATGGGCGATGGCGAGGACGCGGTCATTCGCCTGGACGATGGTGAGGTTCCGGTCCAGGATCACGACGCCGTCCGAGGCGAAGTTGATCATGGCGGAGAGGGGGACGCGCTGGGAGGGGTAGAAGACCTTTGCCTTGCCGTAGGTCCGCATCTCCACCTCGCCGGCGATGAGGAGCATGTCAAGATAGCGCGAGACCGTGTTTCTGTTGATCCCGATGTCCCCGGCGAGGTCGGTGACCGACATTCCCCGGGGGTTTGCCTTCAGACGCTCAAGGATCTTCGGGATCTCTTCAGGATAGGGTCTCATGCCATATCTAATCTGCAACCGGTCAGTACTTATCGGTTTCGTCGTAGACAGGCATTGTGCGAAGCCTCATGGGTGGCGTCAATGCCATGCAATACGAGAAATGTTTATATACAATTGCGATTAAGATGTATTTGCCGACGTCCTTCCGGGTGTGGGGAAATCCCGGATAGGGCGGCAGAATCAGGAACACCATCGACAGGCACTGCATCACCTAACTCAAGAACACCTCTAATGCACCTCAAAAGTGCCTGGCACGCGCATCATCTATCAGTTATATCGACCTGAAGGGGGAGGGCGGCCCTCCCACCTGTGCAATCAGGACACGTACATTCCTTTCCGGGGGTGGCAGGCCCCCGGAACCCTTTTACGCCCTTAACAGATCAATACGGGTATCACGCCGGAGTGCAAAGTGATCGTACACGAGGTACGACGAGATGGACACGACCGTTGCGCTGAACTTTTTCTGGGAACACACGTGGATCACATGGTGGACGGGAAAAAAGGCCGACCCCGAGACCGCGGCACGTCTCCACCTCTTCCTCCTGAGGCGTGCCCGGGACATCGGTTTTGCCACCAACACCGCTGCCAGGGCCTATGCCGACGAAGGGGCCCGGGAAACCTTCGGGGCGGCGCTGAAAGGGGCACTCTCCGACAGCGCCCCTGAGGCCGCAGGCAGGGAAGACTATCTCTGGCACCGCTATACCGCTTTCCTCGCCGCCGGAAACATTGAGGGGGCGGGTTTCGTCGAGACGATGCTCTCCTATCCCCGTGCCGGGACGCCCGACGCCTACCCGGCCCCGCCGGTTCCGGCCGGTGCGCCCCCGTCCCTCCGGGCCTGGGAGCAGTCGGAGAAGCGGGCCGTTATGGCGGGTATCAGGTGGCCTGATCTCTATTTCGAGTCGCCGTTCACCGCGGGGTTCCCGCACACCCAGATCATCCCGGCCGAACTCGAGATCGCCTCCTTCGCCTTTGCAACTCTCAGGGATTTCATGGGCGGAAAATTGCCGGCCGGCGGTGCAGAGTCCTTCGAGCACTATATCAACGACGCCGTGACTGTCATCACCTTTGCCTGGTTTGCGGCGAAGAACCCTGAGGACCAGACGGCGGCCCTCAATGCCGCCTACCCCTTCACTCTCGAAGAGGAGACCCTCGACGCTTTTGTCGGGCTCTTCGACGATTATGAAACTCTCCTTGAGGAGGCCGGGGGGCTCGTGAAGAGAGGCTTTTCCGAGGAGGCGAAGACGGTCTATGCCTACACTGTCCTCCACGCCGGCGACCCGGCCCTCCACCACGCCGCCTACGAGAACCTCGCCGTCCTCTTCAAGGAGGAGGGGGAGTACGAAAAGGCCGCGGGGTGTGCGGAGAAGGCGCTCGCGATCAGGGAGGGGATGCCCGACCGCGACCCCCTCTCCATCGCCCTCGCAAAGAAGAACCTTGCCGAGGTGCTGTACCTGGCCGGGGAGACTGAACGCGCCGGCGCCCTCGCCGCCGCGGCTCTCGACGCGGCCGCCGGCCTTGAGGCCGGGAAGGCGGCGCCCCTCCTCTGGGCCGTGGCCTCATCTTTCAGGAGAACCGGGCGTTTCGAGGAGGAGTACGCCCTTCTCACCCGTATCCTCGATCTGGATGCTCCGGGCGAGGCGACGGACGCGGCGGTCGAGCGTCTCTTCTCGATGGACCAGTACGCCCGCCCTGACGGGGCCTTCGACCTGAAGGGCCTGGCCGCGATCGAGGAGAGGCGGCGGTACCTCGACCTCTTCGGCAAGGGTGCGGTCCTCCTCCAGGCCTTCCAGTTCGACCGGGCCATCGGGTGTTTCGAGGCGGCCCTTGCCATCTCGCGGGACGCCGACCTCCTGCGGAACATCGCCATCGCCCACCGCCTGTACGGTTCGCCTGAGGCCGCCCGGCGGTACCTGGAGGAAGTCATCGCCGCCCGCCCGGGCGATCTCTACGCCCTGATGCACCTCGGCCTCCTGCAGGAAGGTGAGCAGAGGGACGCCCCTGTCAGGGAGGCGATCGGGCTGGCCCTCGACAGTGGGGCCGACCTCGCCCTCGTCCTGTACCCCCTGATCAGCGGCCTCGTGGCCGGGCCTGACGAGGAGGTCCTCCCCGGCATCGACCGCTTCGGCGATCTTCCCTCCCATGACGGGGCCCGCGCCCTCTACTTCCTCGGCGCCGGGACGATCCTCTCCGACCTCGGTGTCGCCGACGCCGCCGCGACCTGCTATCGCCGGGCCCTGAAGGCGAACCCGCCGGCAGGGGTGCGTGGCCGCATCCTCAGGAACATGGGTGCTCTCGCCGCAGACGGCGACGATGCCGCACGGGCGGCCGACCTCCTCGGGCAGGCCCTGAAGTTCGCCCCTGCCGACCCGACGGTCTGGCACCGTCTTGCCGGCGTGCGGGCGGCCCTCGGCGATGCGCAGGGTGCGTCCGCGGCGGCCCGCGAGGCGGCGCACCTCATGCCGACCGATGCCGTGTTCAGGACGGAGAAGGCCCTGCGGGATGCACAGGCGGCGGCAGCGCCGGTGATGCCGGCCGACAGGACCGCAGCCGCCCTTGTCGCCGCAGCCGAACGGATGATCGAGGAGGAGGGGAGTGCCCCTGTCGCTCTCAGGGCCTATGCCGCAGCGATCGAGGCGACTGGCGGCGAGGTGCCCGACCTGCCGGCGCCTTCCGGCTACGAGGAGGCACTCTCCGCGAGGGAGCGCCTGATAAAACTCCTCAACCGTGCCTGAAGGCCTGTTCAAGCGCCGGGACGACGTCTTCGACGGCGGCCACGACCGTCGAGGACTCTTCAAGCATCAGGTTCACGTGCTCGTTGTGGCCCGCCCGCCTGAAGTCTGTCCGCAGGGCGATGACCGGGGTTCCGCGGGCATGGGCGTAGCCCATCTCCCACGCGGTCCCTGAGTCGGCGTCCGCCCCGTCGACAACGGCGACGACGGCGTCCACTTCCCCGAGGGCCGCCACGTGCCGGCGAAAGATCTCGCGCTGCGAGGAGCGTGCCCGCGTGGCGTCGGTGTCCCCGCCCTCCTGCGGGAGGTAGACGTCAAAATACGCCTCTTCCAGGATATCCCGCACTTTTTTGTTGAAATCCTGCTCGGCCTCGGAGAAGAGGGGGGCGGCGAAGTAGACGCGGTACCGTGCGAACTCCAGCACGTCGACGGCCCTGATACCGGGGAACCGCGCCAGGAATGCGCCTCTCCCCCCCTTTTTTTCATCGTGCCATGTTGTGTTCACGCCGCAGCACGGCGACGAGTCGACGCCGACGATGCAGAGGGGAGGGCCTCTTTTTTCGACGACGGCCAGCACCTCCTCCTCCATCCGGTCGAGGACGGCGGTGAAGGCGGGTGTGTCCAGGCGCTCGACATAGGTGCCGGGCGCCCGGCCGCGGCCGAGGTAGGCGGTCTCCGGGCAGGGGAGGGGGACGACTTCGATCCCGAAGCGCCGGCAGCGTTCGAGGGCGGCGGCGAAGGCCCGGAGGTCTGACTCTTTCGTGATCCCTTCGGCCCTGAGGGAGGGGTCGAGGAGGCAGGGGGAGACAAGGACATACATTCATCTCCACTCTGCGCCAAACCGAGATAGATGATACGCCTCTTTGCCTTCAGGGACAACTCCTGCGACCCCAGGAAGTGCACGGTGAAGCGCCTGGAAAAGTGGGGGATGGTGAGGATCTTCGACTCCCTCGCCCGTATCCCGAAGTCCTCCCTCATCCTGGACCCCACGGCAGAGCAGGCCCTCTCCCCGGTCGACAGGAGCGTCCCCTCGATCACCGCCCTGGACTGCTCCTGGGAAGTGCTCGACACCGGCGAGGTGACCCGCTGGCCCGTCCGCCGGGCCCTCCCGTACCTCGTCGCCGCCAACCCGGTGAACTTCGGCCGTCCCCTCCGCCTCACCTCGGTCGAGGCCTTCGCGGCCGCCCTGTACATCGTCGGCGAGAAGGAGCAGGCAGAGGCCGTCCTCTCGAAGTTCAACTGGGGCCTCCACTTCCTCGAACTGAACGCCGATCCCCTCGCCGAGTATGCCGCCGCGAAGAACTCGACAGAAGTCGTCGCGATCCAGGCGGCGTACATGCCTGATTGAGGGGGGCGTCAGGATCTTTAGATGTCATCTTCTGAGGGATGACAGTGGGCCGGTGCCTGTGCCGGGGGGCTATGCCTCCCGCACCCCCCATCCTTAGGATAGGGGGAGGATGGCAATCGCCCTCCTATGGGTTTCCTCCTCTGTCTTCCCGGGGCCAATCCTGAGCTGGGTCCGGGGGCGTGGTCCCCCGGCGAACTGTAGGGGGAAGGCAGTGGATCAGCACGCACACCGCGAGATCAAAGAGGAGACATCAACCTGAGTCTGGGAGTTTACCATGAAAATGATCCAGACGTTCAATTCTGGAGTTATGGATGAGAATTTGAACACACAGATTTCTCTCATACCTGATATGCGGAGAACAAAACCGCCCTCAGAACGATCGGGCTCTCTGCCTTCCCGCCCCTATCTTCGTCCCCGGGGTCCGGGGGCGCTGCCCACGGCGTGAAAATGTGGGAAGGGTTGATGATCAGGCGTGCCGCCCCCCGACCGCAGAATCTTCACCGCCGTCTCGCACCGGGGGGCGTTGCCCCCCGGACCCCCCACGGATGAAGATAGCCGAGGGGCGGCAATTGAACAGTATCCTTCAGGTGCCCTGTTGCAAGGAGAGGAATCAAGTATCCCTCCGCACTCAGGAGAACTGCAACGAGAAATTTTCATCACGTATGCGTGAGCCAGGGGTTCATGCCCGATTCTATAGAACCCATAGCACAGTATTTGCCAGAGACTCTCCTCAAAAGAGTCTTCCATCAGCCCTCCTCACCTCTTCTTCTCCTTCTCCATGATCTCCCGGACCTTCCTCTCTTCCCATCCCCTCCCGAAGAGGCCCCCCTCCACAAAGGTGCTGTAGGCATGGACCAGCAGGCCGATGCCCCAGAAGATGGCGACCCAGTAGAACCACCACGCTCCCGGGGTCGTGAACCAGTTGATCAGGAAGAGCATCGTGTTTATGATGATGTAGACCGCGAGGTGGCCGTAAAAATCCTTGATCTCCTTGACCTGCCGCAGGGCGCGGTCATAGGAGGCAGCGTCTGAGTCTCCGTCCTGCATTATTACTCCTCCCCACCGCGGGGGAATAAAACCTTACGTTATCTTCTCCGCTCTTTCAGCGGATCACCGGGATGCCGGCCGCGGCAAGGATCCGCGGGTAGTAGCGGTGCACGTACTCCTTCACCATCCTCTTCGCCGAGAAGGCCGGGGCATTGCTCCGTATCGCCTCTTTCATCGTCTTCACCCAGCCGTGCGGGACGGCGTGGAGGTCGGTCGCGTAGTAGAGGGGGATCACCTCCTTTTCCAGGGTCTCGTAGATGGCGTTTGCATCGGCCGCGTCCCTGTCGCCCTCGACGACCTCGCCGCCGAAGGCCCAGCCGTTCCTCCCGTTGTAGCCCTCCGGCCACCAGCCGTCCAGGATCGAGAGACTCGGGACGCCGTTCATCGCCGCCTTCATCCCCGAGGTCCCGCTCGCCTCCCAGGGCGGGAGCGGGTTGTTGAGCCAGAGGTCGACGCCGTGAACGAGGTACTGGGCGAAACGCTCGCCATAGTCCTCGACGAAGGCGATCTTCCCGCCGAACATGTCGGAGCGGGCATACTCGTAGACCTTTTTGAGAAGGCGCTGGCCCTCGATGTCGTCGGGGTGGGCCTTGCCGGCGAAGATGATCTGGACCGGGTACCAGGGGTTGTTCACGATCCGCTTCAGCCTATCGAGGTCGCGGAAGATCAGGTCTGCCCGCTTGTAGGTGGAGAAGCGGCGGGCAAAGCCGATGGTGAAGATCATCGGGTCGAGGAAGACGCCCTCGGCGATGACGTTCTCCGGGGTGTCGGAACCGTCTGCCCAGGTCCGCCTCTCCATCTCCCTGATGCGGTTGAAGAGTTTTGTCTTGAGCCAGAGGTGGAGGCGCCAGAGTTCTTCGTCCGGGATCTCGTTGACCAGTTCCCAGATGATCGGTCTGTCGTGCTCCATCTGCCAGTACGGGCAGACGGCCCCGATGTAGCGGTCGAAGAGCGCCTCCATCCTGGGGTTGAGCCAGGTGGGCAGGTGGACGCCGTTCGTGATCGCGTCGATCGGCACCCGCTCGGGCGGCAGGCCGGGCCAGAGGGGCTGCCACATCTGGCGCGTCACCTCGGCGTGCTTCTTCGAGACGGCGTTGTGGTAGGCCGAGAGGCGCATCGCGCAGGCCGTCATGTTGAAACCGGCGCCGGGGTCGTCGGGCCGTGCGCCGAGGGCGAGGAAGTCCTCCCGCGAGATGCCGAGGCAGCGGTAGTAGTTCTGGAAGTAGCGGTCGATCATCTCGTACGGGAAGATGTCGTGGCCCGCGGCGACGGGCGTGTGGGTGGTGAAGACGCTCGTGCCGCGCACCTGTTCGAGCGCCTCCTCGAAGTCTATCCCCTGGCTGACCCTCTCCCGCACTCTTTCTACAAGGGCGAAGGCGGGGTGTCCTTCGTTGAGGTGGACGCCGGTGTAGTGGACGCCGAGGTACGAGAGGACTTTTCTGCCGCCGATACCGAGCACGATCTCCTGGAGGAGGCGCTGCTCCCTGTCGCCGGCATAGAGGCGGTGGGAGATGGAACGGTGTTCGGGACTGTTCTCCCCGACGTCGGTGTCGAGGAGGTACAGGGGCACCCTTCCTACCTGCACCTTCCAGACGGCAACATGGATCGGTGGCTCGATGTGCGGCACCCGCAGGGTGAGGTGCTCTCCCGAGGGGTCGAGCACCCGGGTGATCGGGGCGCTGTCCCGGTCGAGTCTCTCCTCGACATTCAGCTGCGAGCCGTCGGGGGCGATGTGCTGGTGGAGGTAGCCGGACGAGTACATGAAGCCGACGGCGACCAGGGGGACGCCGAGGTCGGAGCACTCCTTGAGGTGGTCGCCGGCGAGGAAGCCGAGGCCTCCGGCATAGAAGGGGAGGGAGTGGTGGAGGCCGTACTCCGCGGAGAAGTAGGCGATGGTGACGGGACGCACCGCGGGGTACTGCTCGGTGAACCAGGTGTTTTTCCGCCCCATATACTCCTGGTAGCGCTCCATGATGATGTCGTAGCGCCGCAGGTACTCCCACTCCCGCGCCACCCGGTGGAGAAACTCTTCCGGGACATCGCGGAGCATCCTGACCGGGTTGTGCCGGCTCTCTTTCCAGGCCTGTCCGTTCACCTGCTTGAAGAGGACGCGGGCGGCAGGGTGCCAGCTCCACCAGAGGTTGTAGGCGAGGTCCACCAGTCCCGTGATCCGTTCGGGGACGCGGGTGAAGGAGACAGGGTCGATGGTGTCCATGGTCTTCGGGCAGGCGATAGATCGGGAGAGGGATATATATTGGTATGGGGTGGCGTTTCCCTCCTGCCCCTCTAGCGGATAAAAAACCCTGTATGTTCGTTCAGATCTATCTTAAGGTACACAATAAACAATAAAATGCATATCTGAGCCGGCAAGAACCGAGATAAATATATATGTCTTGGGCGTATTTATCCTCTGAGGCTGCCGGTCGGGGAGACGACCCTGGCCGGGGGTGAGGACTTATGCAACATGTGCTGACCACCATCATCTTACTCATGGCCGTGACCTGCACCGTCACGGGCATGGCAATTGCCGCCACCTTCCCTGAATATTTCCTGGCGAGGGGGGACGGCAGCAGCGTGACCTGTCCGGACCCGGGTCCGACCGCCGCCTTCCAGGCAGTGATGGCCAGCCATGGCATCGACTGCGGGGCAGAGGCATGGGCTGGGGCGCTCGCCGCTGCACCAGACAACCTGACAGCGCAGGAAAAGATGGCCCTGGCGGCGAGGTCATGCGGCCTTTCCGCGCGGGTGGAGACGGGACTCTCCCTCGCCGACCTGGGGGAGGTCGTATCTGAGAACGGGCCTGTGGTCGTCGTTCTCGATGGGGGGGGGTACGCCGTGATCACCGGCGTCGGCGGCGGGAATGTCTCCCTTGCGTCGGGGGCGACCCTCAGCGCCGCGGCGTTCGAGGTAAGGTGGGCCGGCGGGGAGTGCCTTGTCATCGGGGGCCCGGCCACCTCTTAAGTCTCTTTTTTCCCGAGCCAGGCCGTGAGGTCGTCGGCCACGTCGTCCCGGATCTCGTACCTGACCGTCCGCCCTGTCTTCTCCTCCTGGACGATGCGGTCTTTTGCAAGCCTCTTCATGTGCCAGCTGACGGCCGGGGCCGAGATCCCGACGGCGTCGGCGATCTCCTGCCTGGACGAGGCGTGTCCCCGGAGTAGTTCCCCGAGGATCGCGCGGGTGGTCTCGTTTCTCAGGTGCCTGAGGACGGTCTGCTGGGCCGGGGTGTAGGTGCCGCTGTTCTCGTAGAAGTGGAGGTGGCCCCCTTCGTCGAGAGAGGTGATCGTGTGGTTCTCCTGCAGGACGCCGAGGTGGTAGCGGAGCGTGCCCATCGGCGTGCCGGTGACCGCAGAGAGGGCGCGGAGGTGGATGCCGGGCATCTTCCTGATGCGGTCGAAGATCTCCGATCTGACGGGGTTGTCGAGAAGTGCTTCTCTGCTCAACCCGCGGCACCTGAGGGATATCCATGCCCAGAACCCGGCGAATGTCTCCAGGGGGAGGGTGCAGAGTTCGATGAGGAGGATCCAGAGAGGGAGTTCGAGAATAGAGATCTCGCGGGGGGTGATGGGGAGGCCGGACGGCGGGTCCAGATGGCCGGAACTCACCGTATAACCGGCTGAAACCGCCCTGACAAGGGCGAACGCGAGGAGCAGGAGCAGGGTCCGGCGTTTCATTTCTCTTCACTCAAGATAGGTCTGGAAGGTGACGTTTTCTCGGGAGGCGACGAGGGGCGTGGTCATCTTAAAGGTCCACGCACCGGCGGCGACCCCGCCCTCCCGGGAGAAGCGGAGGAAGATCCGCCCGTCCTCCTTCCCGTCGCTCCCGTCCCTGAAGGTGCCGAGGATGCCGCCGGGATGGTAGACGGTGAGGGCATGGTCGCCGTCGCCCTCCCATCTCATATCGACCCAGAGGGTCTTCTCCGGCGAGGTGACGTCCAGGCTGTAGTAGCGGGAGAAGCTGAGGACGGGGACGGCGGGCTGTGTGCGGGTAGCGGTTTTCTCTGTGGCAGCGCCGTAGACCGGCGGCGCGGCGCTGCCGCCCGCCTTCGCCGCGGTGAGGGAGGTGGCAGGATAGATGGTGATATAGTCGGTGGCATCGTGCGAGTGTCCCTTCCCGGAGATGGTGAATGCCTCGTCCTCCTCTATCACAGAGGCGGGGGTGGTCGGATAGGCGATGATATACGCAGCGGTGTCGGGCGAGTCGTCCGTGATGATGATCATGTCGTCGCCCCGGGCGATCGGCACGATCTCTATGGCGGCCGATGCCAGCCCGACCGCTTGGAGGACGGCGGTTTTGGGAGAGTTGTCCGTGATGATGATCACGCCACTGTCCTGTACGACCGGCACCGTCGCCGCCCCTGCGCCGGGTGCGAGGAGAAGGGCGAGCAGGAGTGCGAGCGCGTACGTCCTGATCCGCCGGTCCATGGGTATGATCTGGACGTCCTTCCATCTTAAAGGATCTGGCACAAATGTTTACGGATTCTCCGCCTTTGATCCGACGCGTAGACGATTGTGCCATAACGGCTTTTATATCCCCCGTCCCATGCATCTTCATCATCCGGAGAACGGACGGAAGAACCATGATACGATGCGAACATCTGACAAAGGTCTATAATGACGTGCCTGCCGTCGACGACCTCACCCTTGAGATCCCCGAGGGCGAGATCTTCGGCCTCCTGGGGCCGAACGGCGCCGGCAAGAGCACGACAATCCTGATGGTTATCGGGCTGATCGAGCCGACCTCAGGGGCGTGCTATATCGACGGCATGGAGGTTGCCACCAACCCGATCGAGGTGAAGAAGAAGATCGGGTACATGCCGGAAGACGTCGGTTTCTACGCGACCCTCACCGCGGAAGAGAACCTGGACTATTCGGCGAAGCTGTACGGCATGGATGGGGCGACGCGGCGGAAGCGTATCCCCGACCTCCTCTCCCTGGTGGGTCTGGACGGTGTCACGAAGGTCGTGGGCGGGTACTCGAAGGGGATGCGGCAGCGTCTCGGGATCGCGAAGGCCCTGATCAACGAACCGAAGGCCATTATCCTGGACGAACCGACGGCGAACCTTGACCCGCAGGGCGTTGCGGACTACCGGCGGATCATCAGGGAGACGGCCGAGAACGGGACGACTGTGCTCGTCTCCTCCCATATCCTCTCCGAAGTGAGCAAGGTCTGCACCTCGGCCGGGATCCTTGCGCATGGGAAACTTGTCGCTTCCGGGCGGTGGGAGGACCTCGCCCGCGCCGGCGGGAACGGTCATGTGATCATCCGGGTCGAGACGAAGGCGCCGATGCCCGAGTTCTCTCACCCGTCTCTCATCTCCGCGGAGTACGCGGACGGCCACCGGGCGGCGCGGATCGTCGCCGACGCCGACATCAGCGATGATATCGCGGACGCCGTTACGGCGGCCGGGATCAGGCGCCTGGAGACCGAACGCCCCGATATCGAGGATGTCTTCCTCTCGTACTATCACGAGGAGGCGACTCCATGAGGTCGGCAGGGCTGAAGGTGATCGCCGGAAAGGAGTTCCGCGACCACCTGCAGAGCAGGAAGTTCCACCTCATCTTCGGGATCTTCCTGGTCATCGCCGTCATCGGGCTCATCGGCGGGGCTGTCGAGTACCAGAAACAACTTGCCGACTATAACAAGAACCAGGCGGCGGTCTCGGACGACGAGTTCGGGCCGCACCCGTATTTCTCCTGGAAACCGACGATCCTTTCGGCATTCAACGAGATGTCCATGCTGATGACGACGATCGGCGTGATCCTGGGTATCGCGATGGGTTTTGACCTGATCACGCGGGAGAAGGAGAGCAAGTCCCTGAAGATCCTGCTCTCGCACCCGATATACCGGGACGAGGTGATCAACGGGAAGGCCCTCGGCGGCGTCGCGGCGATCGCTCTCGCGATGGGGATCGTGCTCGTCCTCTCCCTGGCGGTCATGCTCCTCTTCGGGATCGTCCCGAACTTCGAGGAGACGGTGCGGATGTTCCTCTTCGGAGCGCTCTCGTTCCTGCTTGTCTTCTCGTTCTTCGCAATCGCCCTCTTCATGTCGACGATTGCAAAGGACAGCGGGAGCGCCATCATCTACACCCTGATCATCATGATCGTGCTCTCGTCCCTCCTCCCGATCTTCACGTACGGCTCGGTGTACACGGCGGTCTTCGGCCAGCCCCCCGAACCGCCCGACACCACCTCCATGATGCGGTACGGCGGCTATGGAGGCATGTACATGACGTCGGCGTCGTCGGTGACGATCAGCGATGGCGACGGCGAGATGATGAGCGACCCTGAGGTCGACGAGGCCTGGCAGGAGTACGAGGAGAAGTCGCGGGCCTACTGGGAACAGAGGCAGGCGGTCGGCGATGCCGTTTCCCTCCTCTCCCCGACGAGCAACTACCAGAGACTGGCCATGGCCGTGACCAACCCGGGCATGGCGCAGATGATGAAGAGCAGTTACGGCCCGATGTCTCCCGACGATGAGATCCCGCAGGAAGGGTTCTCGGCCCTCGTTGCCCTCCTCGGTGACATGGCGAAGAACATCGCCGCGCTGATCATCACGCCCGCCCTCTTCTTCGGGCTTGCATGGGTGCGGTTCATGCGGGAGGACGTGAGATGAGCGCGGGAACGAGGGCGCCCGCCCTCCTCATTGCTCTCCTGATGCTCGCCGCGACGGTCCTGCCGGTGGCTGCGGGGAGCACCGCGGCCGGGTCTGTCTCGGTCCTGTGCGACTTTCCCGGCCAGGTTGTCGAGGCCGGGGAGACGGCGACTTTCTCCCTCGCCGCGGCGAACAACGGGAACGCGGCGGCGGAAGGCAGCCAGATCAAACTGTGGACGGAGAATTTTGCCGGGAGCAGGAACTGGGAGATGCGTTTTATTGACGGCAAGACAGAGGTGAACCGTGTCTCCATCCCGTCGGGCGGTTCGAAGACCGTCACCCTTGAGGTGGAGACGGCCGCGGACACGCCTGTCGGCGACTACCCGGTGAAGGTGCATATCGGCGACGGCTCGATCTGGCTCTACGTGAGCATATCGAAGACGCACACCGGCGAACTCGGCACTCTCAATCTCCTGGTGACGGACAAGGGCGGGGAGAAGGTGAAGGGGGCGACTGTCGAGGTCTACCGCGGAAACGGACACGAGGCCTTCGACCGGCTGATGACGACGGCCGACGGCCGGATCAGCGCCGGCCTCCCGCAGGACGTCTACCGCCTGGTCATCACGAAGCCGGGCTTCCTTTCTACCGAGAAGAAGGACGTGAAGGTGAAGTGCGGGATCACGGTCGACGCCGGCACGGTGATGCTGGACAAGTCCTCGTACGCGGCCGAGGTGACGGTGAAGTCGTCCCTGATCACGACGCCGGCAGGGAAGAACCCGACTTTCGAGATGAAACTGCGGAATGTCGGGAAGGCCGACGACACCTACAGGCTGTCGGCCGAGGGCCTCCCCGAGGGCTGGTACGCCAGGTACAAGGAGAGTGCCGGGGATATGAGCGACATCTCGGAGATCCTGGTCCCTGCAGGTGAGGAGAAGAGTCTCTTCCTGGAGGCGATCCCGCCGTACGGCACGAAGGTCGGCGACTACTCCTTCAATGCTGTCATCGAGTCCTCTTCGGATGTCTATACCGAGGACCTGACCGCGAAGATCAGCGGGAGTTATGAGATGAGGCTCTCCGCGGACAGGTACCGCTATGAGGCGAACATGGGCGAGACCCTCGAGTTCGACGCTTCGGTGCGGAACATCGGCAATGCCGGCGCTCTGACCGGGATCCACTTCGAGGTGAGCGCACCGCAGGGCTGGAAGGCGACGGTGACGCCGACGAATATCACGAGTCTCCAGCCGGGCGAGTCGAAGAAGGTGAACGTGAAGGTGGTGCCGCCGCCGAATATCGTCGCCTCCGAGTACAAGGTGACGCTGAAGGCGGTCTCGGAGCAGGGCGAGCAGAGCGACGACTTCAGGATCGTCGTGAAGGAGCAGTCCTTTGCCGCGATCCTCGGTCTCCTGATGCTCGCCGGCATCGCGGGCGGGGTCTGGTACTACTTCAGAAAGTATCAGCGCCGTTGAATTTTCCCCTCCCCTTTTTTTTGTGTCAGCCGTACCTTTCCCGATAGATAGACGATTTACACAGAATTGTTTTATAAATGAGGCACCATGGATCTTCATAATCCAGAAAAAGGACTGGAGACCCATGATACGATGCGAACACCTGACAAAGGTCTATAATGACGTGCCTGCCGTCGACGACCTCTGCCTCGATATCCCCGAGGGCGAGATCTTCGGCCTCCTGGGGCCGAACGGCGCCGGGAAGAGCACGACGATCCTGATGGTGATCGGTCTCATCGAACCAACCTCAGGGGCGTGCTATATCGACGGGACTGAGGTTGCCACCAACCCGATCGAGGTGAAGAAGAAGATCGGGTACATGCCCGAGGACGTGGGCTTCTACGCGACCCTCACCGCGGAAGAGAACCTGGACTATTCGGCGAAGCTGTACGGGATGGACGGTGCGACGCGGCGGACGCGTATCCCCGACCTCCTCTCCCTGGTGGGTCTGGACGGTGTCACGAAGGTCGTGGGCGGCTACTCGAAGGGCATGCGGCAGCGTCTCGGGATCGCGAAGGCCCTGATCAACGAACCGAAGGCCGTGATCCTGGACGAACCGACGGCGAACCTTGACCCGCAGGGTGTCGCCGACTACCGGCGGATCATCCGCGAGACGGCCGAGAACGGGACGACGGTGCTCGTCTCCTCGCATATCCTCTCCGAGGTGAGCAAGGTCTGCACGTCTGCCGGGATCCTTGCGCACGGGAAACTCGTTGCCTCGGGTCGGTGGGAAGACCTCGCCCGTGCGGGCGGCGAGAGCGGCCACGTGATCATCCGGGTCGAGACGAAGGCGCCGATGCCCGAGTTCTCCCACCCGTCTCTCATCTCCGCGGAGTATGCGGACGGCCACCATGCGGCGCGGATCGTTGCGGAGACAGACATCTGCGACGCCATCGCCGAGGCCGCCGGTCCCGCGGGGATCCGGCGCCTGGAGCGCGACGAACCCGACATCGAAGACGTCTTCCTCTCGTACTATCACGAGGAGGCGACCTCGTGAGGGCCGGCGTCCTCGGGACGATCGCCGGGAAGGAGTTCCGCGACCATGTGAGGAGCAGGAGGTTCCACCTCTTTCTCGGCGTCATGCTCGTGATCGTCGTTGCCGGGATGGTCACGGGGGCGGCCCAGTACAGCGCGGACCTTGCGGCGTATGCGGAGACGCAGGCGGTGGTGTCGGATGAGTCGGGCCTGTCCACGGGCGGGCCGAGTGTGCTGTCGTTTTTTTCCGGCATGTTCATGAGCACCGCGCAGGTGGGCGTTTTTCTCGGGATCGCGATGGGTTTCGATCTGGTCACGCGGGAGAAGGAGAGCAAGTCCCTGAAGATCCTGCTCTCGCACCCGGTCTACCGTGACGAGGTGGTCACGGGGAAGGCCCTCGGCGGGGTTGCGGCGATCGCCCTGGCGATGGGAGTCGTGCTCCTCCTCTCCCTGGCGGTCCTCCTGATCTTCGGGATCGTCCCGGGCCCCGGCGAGGTCCTGCGACTTCTTGCCGCGGCTTTTATCTCCTTCGTCCTGGTCGTCTCTTTCTTCGTGCTCGCCCTCTTCTTCTCGACGGTGGCGGAGACGAGCGGGGGCGCTCTGGTCTCCTCTTTCCTCGTCTTCATCATCGTCGCGGAGGTCGTCCCGGTCCTTACCGTCGGTGCAGGGTCTTCCCTCCTCATCGGGCCGCCCCCCTCCCCGCCGGCAGAGTCCGGGGATATCGTGTCCGACGAGGAGATGGAGGCGTATGAGGAGGCGTCGCGTGCCTACACGGAACGGATGCGCCTTGTCAGGGACGCCGGCGTCCTCCTCTCCCCGCAGACCAACTGCAAGGGGATCCTGGGGGCTGTGACCACGCCGGGCGTTCCGGTTCCTCCTGACTTCGCCCGGAACATCGTCGCCTTCGCAGTCTTTCCGGCGGCCTTCTTCGGGCTTGCATGGGTGCGTTTCCTGCGGGAGGACATCAGATGAGGACCGAAGGCATGCGGGTCATCGCCGCGAAGGAGTTACGCGACCATATGGGGAGCAGGCGTTTTCTCGGCATCTTTGCGGTCATGCTCCTCCTCGCCGCGGTGGGGATGGTCTCGGGTGTCGGCCTGTATCAGGCGGCACTGGAAAAATACAACGCGGCGCAGACAACCGTTTCCGGGGATGCCGGCGACTCCTCCGGGCGGGGGGCGCCGTCTGCCCCCGCGGTGATGTGGCTCTTCCACGCCGTCGGCTACCCTTCGGTGACGCTCTGGGCGTTCCTGGGGGTTGCGATGGGTTTCGACCTGATCACGCGGGAGAAGGAGAGTCGGTCCCTGAAGGTTCTCCTCTCCCACCCTGTCTACCGGGACGAGGTGATCACGGGGAAGGCACTCGGCGGTGCGGCGGCGATCGCCGTCGGTGTCGTGGTCATGCTCCTCCTCTGCGTCTCTGTCCTCCTCCTCTCCGGGATCGTCCTCCGTCCTGACGAGGTGGTGAGGGTCGCTCTCTTCGGTCTCTTCTCCTATCTCCTGATCCTCTCTTTCTTCCTGATCGCCCTCTTCTTCTCGACGGTTGCGGAGACGAGCGGTGGCGCCCTTGTCTCCTCCCTCTTCGTCCTCGCCGTTCTCCTGGTCCTCCTCCCTCTTGTCGTCAACAACCCGCTGGTGATCTCCGCGGCCGTCGGCGACCTGCCCGAGAGCCCCGAATGGGTGTTCGAGAGCGGGATGTCTGACGAGGAGATCCGGGCTGTCCTCGATGAGTATGATCGGAAGAACGACGCCTATTATGACGGGCGGATGGCCTTCACGAGTACGGCGATGATCGCATCTCCTTCCTGGAACTACCTGGAGGTGATGGCGGCGGTGACGATTCCGTCCCATATGACGGAGGACCTTTCTGATGAGGAGGCGGAGAGCCTGGGTGCGGTCTTCGGCATCCTCGCC
>NZ_JAQVNX010000022.1 GCF_028702905.1 Methanofollis sp. | reverse complement strand
CTCGTCGTGGCGGAGGAGACCGATAAACCGACCTGGGAAACAGCACTCGGAAGCAGGGTCGTCTCCACGTCGATCACGCCTGACGGGAACCTGGTTGCCGCAGGGACCCAGGAAAGCGGGGGAGTCGTGCTTCTTGACAGCGAGGGGAAAGAACTCTGGAACTATCCCACGGGATGTCCTGTCTTTCAGGTGTCTGCGTCCCATGACGGGAATCTCATCGCCGTTGCCTCCGACAAGGTCAGAGTCTTCAACAGGAACGGCAAGATCGTAAGCCAATTCGAGGACGACTACTACACGTTCGGTGCGGCCATTTCCGGAGACGGGAAATATGTCGCGGCCGGTTACGACAACAACCAGGTCGTGCTCCTGACCGCGGACGGAAAGAGGCGGTGGACACAGGTCCTTGAGGACGACCCCAAGGCCCTTGCCCTCTCATTCGACGGGTCGGTCATCGCCGCGGGAGGGAAGGACGCGCTGGTCTCTGTCTTCGACAACCAGGGCACCCCTCTCTGGACCTTCGACACCGGGAAGGCGGTGACCAGCATCTCCGTGTCACCTGAAGGAGATTACGTAGCGGCCGGGTCGTTGAACTACTTCGTATATCTCTTCGACAGGAACGGCACGGTGCTCTGGAAGTATAACACACAAGAGAGGGTCTATGGCGTGGCAGTCTCCTCCGACGGAGCATATGTTGCGGCGTCCTCGGGCCACACCGTCACTCTATTCAACCGTGCCGGCGATGTCGTCCGGACCTATGACATCGGCCACCCGGTCTTCGGCACAGCGATCACCCCTGACGGGACAGAGATCGCCGTCGGGACAGGAACAGGCGGAGAGGGAGTGGTCCTGCTCCGCGGGGCAGACAAACCCGTCACACCGGAAGAACCCGCCCCAGAGAACATGTCGGCACCCCAGGAGATGAAGAGCATGGCAGCGGCCGAACAACCGGGCCAGAACAAGGACCCCTACCTCCTCAGGTCCTTCCTGCTCGATGGGGAGGACTATGTGCCCGAGATCGCCCACGAGTTCGACGGCGTCGCCATCGCCGGTATCGTGCAGCAGGACACGGGCACCGGTCCGCAGGTCGCCGTCAGGATGATCGTTGAAAAGGAATGGGCCGAGGACCACGGCGGCAGCGGGAACATACGCCTCGTCACCGTCGCCCCCGACGCCATCGATCAGTTCCCCCTCAGGGCCGAGGTGATGAAGACGGAGTTTATCGGCTACGACCCCGAGGACCGCCTGGTCTTCGAGGGACACTCCCCCTACCCTGTCACGAAGTACGGGATGATGGCAGAAGGAGAGGAGAACGGTACGGAACCGGCGGGAGAGGAGGAGATGCCACTGCCCGACCTCTTCTGGCGTGAAGGGCACGACAAAGCAACCGGAGACGGGCCCGCCGACAACGGTGCCGGCGGAAACGAAACGGCGGCAGACGAGAAAGCCGGGAACGACACTACCGAAGGCGGTACTTTCCCGACTCTTCCGCTACAAATCCCTCAGCCACCATTTTTTGAAGAATAATCTCTCCTTTTTCCCGGTCAACCTCCAGACCCGCAAAGAGGTCGGCCGCTCCCATGGGCCTCTCGCCGAGAAGCACCCTGATTACACGGCCCCTGACCTGCCGGTCAGAACCCTCGAACCGGCTCTGGCGGGCATAGGAGGCACTCCGCCGGTTCGGGTTGGGATACCGTTTCTTGAGCATGGTGCCATAGTCCATCACTCCCCAGTAAAACTCCCGCGGGTGCTCCGGGTCGAGAGTTTCAGCGACAAGGGGGAGGACCTCGGCGTCGGTGATCCCCTCCCTGCCCCTGAAGAAGAAGTGGATGAAGACGCGGCGGACATTGGTCTCGATGAAGACAGTCGGGGCATTGAAGGCGAAGGCCGCGATCGACGAGGCCGTCGCATGGCCGATGCCCGGGAGGGACTTGAGTTCCCCGATCGTCCGGGGGAGGGCGCCGCTGAATTTCTCCATGGCGATCCGTGCCGAGCGGTGGAGGGCGATCGCCCGCCTGTTGTAGCCGAGACCCTGCCAGACGGCAAGGACGTCCCGCTGCTCGGCCGCGGCGAGTGCAGGGAAATCCGGAAATTTCTCGATGAACTCCGCATATTTCTGCCCCACCCTCTCCACCCCTGTCTGTTGGAGCATCACCTCGGAGACAAAGATCCTGTACGGGTCTGTCGTCTCCCGCCATGCCATCTGCCGCCCCTGGTGCCGGTAGTAGTGGCAGATCACGCTGCGGAGGGCGAGGCATGCCGCCTGACCCGGCCCCTCTCCGGCCAGGGCCCTCTCGAACTCCCCCACCAGCACCGCGTGCTCCTCTGAAAATTCCGTACCTCCGGTAGACACGCTATAATCAAGGGCTTCAGCCGAAAAAAAGGTTGAGGTGGCGGCGAAGGGCCTCGCACCTCTCCCCCGGGGGAACACTCTATATGGCAGGAGGTCATCTGGTCTCCCATGCAGGGGGGGATGACCATGCTGAAACTTGATACGTACAGAGAGATCCTGTCCCGGGCGATCGACAAAGAAGTCGAGGCATATGTCTTTTACGAGTCGGTCCAGGAGAAGGTGAAAGACACAAACCTGAAAGCGCTCTTCGAGGAACTTGCCGAGGAGGAGAAGCAGCACAGGAAACTCCTGGAGGGCTATCTCTCGGGAAAGGCCGGCGAACTTCACTTCGACGAGTCGAAGGACTACAAAGTCTCGTCCACCTTCGAACGCCCGCAGCCGACGACCGACATGAAACCTCTGGACGGCCTGAAATATGCTATCAAGAGGGAAGAAGACGCCATGGAGATGTACGAACAGTTTGCCGAACTCATTACCGACCCGGCCCAGAAGCAGGTCTTCACCGAACTGGCGAAGATGGAGCGGGGACACAAGGTGCGACTCGAAGAACTCTATACAGAGATGGCCTTTGTCGAGGCCTGGTAAGGAAGCCTGATCCGGCCCACTTTTTTGATGCAACACAGTGCACGGGAGAGGGACGGCGCCAGTCATCACTTCCCGGAGACTGTGGCCGTCACCTCGCTGTCCCGGATCTGCCGGGCAAGGAGGATGACAAAGAGGGCAAGAAGGACGATCATGCTGAATATGGAGGTGAAGGCCTCGCCGGTGGGCACAGGTATGTCCCATCCCGGCACCGACACCACATGGAGGGAGATGAAAATCCCCGCGATCACCGGGCCGATCATCCCTCCCATGTTCTGGGCCGTATGGTAGATCGAACTCCCAATGCCGGTCTCTTCGGGCCGCATCGACCTGACGACGATGATAGTGTTGCCGGTGAGGGTGACCGACATCCCCGCGTTGAAGAGGACACCCGCAAGGATGAGAGACGCCATCGAGGGATCGAGGAGGAGATAGCAGACGGCCCCCGCGGCGAAGAGCACAGACCCGACGAGCATGGCGGCACGCTCCCCTCGCCTCCTGATGAAGACGCCGGTGAGGGGACCGCAGATCATGTCGGCGAGGGCGCCTGGCATCATCACCAGGCCAACGGCAAAGTGCGACAGGCCGAGGCTGATCGGGCTCTCGATGAGATAGGGGAGAGTCTGGATGACCATGAAGGTGGCCATGGTCACGATGAGCCCGATGGTCATTGCGATGACCACCGGCGCCTTCATGATCATCGCAAGGTCGACCATCGGGTCAGGCGACTGCCTCTCGACACGGACAAAGAGGGCGGCAAAGGCGACGGCAAGGGCCGCACAGACGAGGACAGCCGGCAACATCCCCCCTCCCTGGCCACCGAGGGTGAGGGCCAGTACAATGGAGAGGAGGAAGAGGGTGAGGGTGGCCACGCCTGGCCTATCGATCGCCGCACCCTGCACGCGGGGCGATGGGATGATGACCAGTGCCGTCGCCATGAGGAGGAGGAACACCACGGGAGCCGCCACATGATAGGTCGTCCTCCAGCCGAAGTGCTCGATGATCCAGGAACCGATGAAGATGCCGAGGAAGGCACCGGCACCGAACATCGCGGCGATCGTCCCGATGGCGATAGGGACTTTTTCCTGTGGGAACTGTTCCCTGATCAGGGCGTATCCGAGGGGCAGGACACCAAGGCCCACCCCCTGCATCGCCCGACACAGGATGAGGACCCAGATGTCCGGGGCCCACCCGCTCGCGAAGACGCCCGCCGCATAGACGATGACAGAGAAGAGGATCATCCTCTTCTTGCCGTAGAGGTCGCCGCATTTCCCGATGACCGGCGAGATGATGGCGGCGACAAGGAGGGGGATTGTCAGGATCCACGAGTTCAGGACGCCCGAGATGGCAAACTCGTTCTGGATGGCCGGGAGGGCCGGCGCCAGCATCGCCTCGGTGAACATGACCATGGCAACGACCGCACTCAGGATGGCGGTGACAGAGAGATGATACCGCGGATCTCCGACATCAAATGGGCTCTTCAAGAAATCACCAGACTCACGGAATATCTATTTTTATCTGATCTCCGCTCTCTTTATCCTTCTCCCGGGAGGGTGTCGGGGGACATGGCGGACACCATTATATAGAGGCAGACGGGGATGGGAGGTGAGGGAACCCGGATGATCGGAGAACAGATAGGAAAACTGAGCGTCGAGATCAGCGTTCTGAAACTGCCGTACAACTATACCTGCGACGGCGACGACCGTTCGCCTGCCATCACCATCGGAGGCGTCGATGTGGAGAAGACGAAATCCCTTGCCCTGATCGTCAACGACCCTGACGCACCGCACGGCGGGGACTTCACGCACTGGGTGATCTGGAACATCGAGCCCGTGCGAATCATCCCTGAGGCGATCCCGAAGGACGCCGAGATCTCCTTCCCGTTCGAGGCTCGCCAGGGGAAGAACTCCTTTGGAAAGATCGGGTACAACGGCCCGTGCCCGCCGCGGGGCGAACAGCACAGGTACGACGTCAGGGTCTACGGCCTTGACTCCATGCTCGACCTCCCGGCGGGTGCCGACAAAAAATCGCTTCAAGAGGCGATGAAAGGACATCTCACCCAGTACGGGGAGACCTACGTCCTGTACGGCCGGTAAAAAAAGTTAGTAGGGGTAGAAGATAAAGAAGAGCAGACAGAGGACGAAGAGCACCCATGCTGCGGGCTTGACGTCCTCGATCTTTCCCTGCACGATTTTGAAGAGCGGGAAGAGGACAAAACCCGCACAGAGCCCTACCCCGAGGTTGTAGGTGAAACTCATCAGGACGATGACCGCAAAGGCCGGGATGCTCTCAGCATAGTCCTGGAAGTCCAGGCCCCGGATCGGCGCCATCATGAGGAGGCCGACGATGATGAGTGCCGGCCCTGTCGCCGCCGCGGGGATCGCCCCGAAGAGCGGCGAGAAGAAGAGGCCGAGACCGAAAAGGGCCGCCACCACAAGGGCGGTCAGGCCGGTCCTGCCGCCTGCCTCGATGCCAGCCGCGGACTCGATGAAGGTGCCTGTCGTGGTCGTGCCGGCGACGGCGCCAAAGACTGTCGCCAGGGAGTCGGCAAGGAAGGGCTTCTCGATCTCAGGGAGGTTTCCGTTCTCGTCCAGGAAACCTGCCTTTGCCGAGGCGCCGATGAGCGTCCCCATCGTGTCCAGGAAGTCCATCGTGAACATCGTGAGGATGACCGCAAAGAATCCCCAGGTCAGGGCGCCGAAGACGTCGAGCTGGAGGAAGACCTCCGAAACGTCGGGCGGCATGCTGTAGATGGCCTCGGGGGGCGTGGCGATGCCGGTGAGGAAGGCGATGAGGGCGGTGGCCAGGATGCCGAAGAGGATGGCGCCCTTCACCTTCCGGATCATGAGTGCGGCGATCAGGAGGACGCCGAAGATCGCAAGGGCGACGGGCGCGGAGTTGAGCGCACCGACATGGACAGGCGCACCCTCGATGCCGAGGACGACAATCCCGGAGTTCACCAGGCCGATGAAGGTGATGAAAAAGCCGATGCCGACGGCAAAACTGATCTTGAGGTTATTGGGCACGGCCTCGGTCATGATCGACCGCCACTTCGTCAGGGTGAGCAGGGTCAGGAGCACGCCCGAGATGAAGACGGCGCCAAGGGCGGTCTGCCAGGAGTAGCCGAGGACGCCGACGACGGTGTAAGCGACAAAGGCGTTCTCTCCCATATAGGGGGCGATTGCAAAGGGACGGTTCGCATAGATGCCCATGATCGCGGTGCCGAAGATGGCCGAGAGGATCGTGGCGACCATCGCAGGGCCGAAGGGCATGCCTGCGGCCTGGAGGATGGCCGGGTTCACGACGATGATGTACGCCATTGTCATGAAGGTGACGAGGCCGGCGACGACCTCACGGTGTACTGTTGTTCCGTGTTTTTTGAGCCTGAAATAGCGTTCAAGAACATTTTCTGTCATAGGATATAGATCTCCGCTCTTTCTGTTCTCCACGAACGGGGTTAATTTTGCCGGGCACTCACCGGAAAACGATATAAAGGGTGATGGCGGTGAAGGGGTGATGTCCCATGGCCGAGGAGAGAGCGCATCTGAAAGTGAACAGACTGGTCCGGGAAAAAAGTCCGTACCTGCTGCAGCACGCCTACAACCTGGTGGACTGGTACCCCTGGGAAGAAGAGGCTTTTGAGCGGGCGAAAAATGAGGATAAACCGATATTTCTCTCGATAGGGTATTCCACCTGCCACTGGTGCCATGTGATGGCCCGTGAGTCCTTTGAAGACCCTGAGGTCGCACGACTGATGAACGAGACATTTGTCTCCATCAAGGTGGACCGTGAGGAGAGGCCGGACATTGACGCCGTGTACATGCAGGCCTGCCTCGCCCTCACCGGGCGGGGAGGATGGCCGCTTTCGATCATCATGACCCCTGAGAAACTCCCCTTCTTTGCGGCCACCTATATCCCGAAGACGTCACGCTTCGACACGACCGGGATGCTCGACCTCGTCCCAAAGGTCAGGGATCTCTGGACCGAAAGGAGGGACGAGGTCCGTTCCTCTGCCGGAGAGGTCGCCGCCGCCCTTAAGGTCGCCTTGCAGGAGAGCGCTGGTGGGGAAAAACCTGGCATGGCACTCGTCCACCGCGCCTTCAGGAACCTGGAGCGGGAGTACGACCGGGACCATGGCGGTTTTGGCCATGCCCCAAAGTTTCCTTCCCCTCATGTCCTCATCTTCCTCATCAGGTACTGGCAGGCGACAGGGGAGAAGATGGCCCTTGAAATGGCAGTAAAGACTCTGACTGAGGTCCGCAGGGGGGGTGTCTTCGACCAGATCGGTTTCGGCGTCCACCGCTATGCCACCGACGATGCGTGGGCCCTTCCACATTTCGAGAAGATGCTCTACGACCAGGCGATGCTCGCCCTTGCCTGCACGGAGGCCTTCGAGGCGACGCGCAACCCGGCGTGCCGGCGGACGGCAGACGAGGTCATCGCCTATGTGCTCCGCGACCTCGCCTCGCCTGAGGGTGCGTTCTATACGGCCGAGGATGCGGAGAGCGAGGGGGTCGAGGGGAGGTTCTATCTCTGGACGGCACCCGAGGTGCGTGAGGTTGCAGGATCAGACGACGGCGACCTCTTTGCCGCGGCCTATGCACTCGGTGAGAGAGCTCCGGCCCGGGTGCCGCAGATCGGCGTGAATGTCCCGCACAGGGCAGGGACGACCGCAGAGATCGCACGGCACGCCGGCATCACGGAGGAAGAGTGTGCCGGACGACTTGAAGAGGTGCGAAAGGCGCTGCTCACGGCGCGGGCCGGGCGGATACGGCCGCACAGGGATGAAAAGATCCTCCTCGACTGGAATGCCCTGATGGTCGCCGCCCTTGCACGGGCCGGAAGAGTCTTTGGAGAGGAGAGGTACACCGACGCCGCGCTGCGTGCCCTGGCATTTCTCCGGGCGCACCTCCGTGACGCGGACGGGCGACTCTTCCACAGGTACAGCGGCGGCGAGACGGCCATTCCCGCCATGCTCGACGACCACGCCTATCTGCTCTGGGCCCTGAACGAGATCTACCAGACGACATCCGACCCTGCCGTCCTGAAGGAGGCCTGCGAAGTCGCCGACAGGATGATCGCCGGGTTCGCCGACACCACAGGGGGAGGATTTTTCTTCGCACCTGAAGGCGGCGAAGAACTCCTCTTCAGGCAGAAAGACGCGTACGACGGGGCGATGCCGTCTGGCAACGCGGTGGCGCTCCAGAACCTCCTTGTCCTCTCACGGCTGACCGGGGAGAGCAGGTACGAAGAGGTCGTGGCCGAAGGCTTCAGCGCGTTCTCGGGCAGAGCCGCAAAAAACACGTCCGCGTCGATATGGTACCTGGCAGCGCTTCTCTCCGCGGTCACGCCTTCCTACGAGGTCGTTATCGCCGGAGAACGAGAGGATACGGTGACAGGAGCGATGCTCAACGTCGTTCGCGGCTTCTACATCCCGAACCTCACCCTTGTCCTCAGGGACGATGAGAACGCCGGCGTGCTTGCCGATATCGCCCCCCATACTGCCCGGCTCACACCCATCAGGGGAGGTACGACTGCGTATCTCTGCCGGGAGCGGCTCTGTGAACAACCGGTGCAGGACGCCGCCGCCCTGAAAGAACTGCTCCGCGTGGACAGTCACGCGGGAAAATATTATATGGCATATGCCCAGGGTATGCGTTGACCCGGAGGAGGGGAAGAATTTGAACACGATCTATGGGGGGATAGCATGTGTCGTGCTCGTCGTTGCCGTCATGATCTGCGGCTGTACCGGACAGCAACCGGCAGTCACGCCGACACCGACGTCGCTGACGACCGTACCGACAACGGAAACGACAGTCCCTGTTATGGGGAATGAGACGATAAAGGCGACGGAAACCACAGCAACAGAAACGACTGCGGCGACAACGGAGACGGCGGCCGTCAATACGACCGGACCGGCCGCGGAGAAGGACATCATCGAAACGGCGACAGAAGCAGGAACATTTACCACGCTGCTGACGGCGATCGAGACCGCAGGCCTCACCGAGACTCTGAAGGGCGACGGGCCGTTCACGGTCTTTGCACCGCCTGATGAGGCCTTCGCCGGACTCCCGGCAGGGACGCTCGACGCCGTACTCTCGAACGAGACAGAACTTACCAGGGTGCTGACCTACCATGTGGTGCCGGGCACCTACACTGCCGCCGACCTCGCCGGAACCGATAACCTGACGACCCTGTCAGGTGCGACCCTTACCGTCTCCACAGACGGCGGGGTGAAGGTGGACGGCGCCACGGTCGTGACCGCCGACATCCAGGCGAAAAACGGTGTCATCCATGTCATCGACACCGTTATGCTGCCCCCATAAGGGGGGCTACCTCTTTTTCCAGCGGCAGGCCGGCATTCGTCCAGGCCGTCATGCCGCTGAGGACGGTGTTCAGCCGCGTGTACCCGTGCCTGAGCAGGATGGAAACGGCGAGGCTTGCCTTGAAACCGCTGTCGCAGATGACATAGACATCCCGATCCCGCGGCACCTCGTCGAGGTGTCCCTCGATCTGGCCGGCATAGATGTGGGCAGATCCCGGGATATGTCCTGTCCTCTTCCTGACGCCTATGTCCCTGACGTCGAGGACAAAACAGTCTGCACCGACCTCCTGGACCGTGCAGGTGCCGCACCGCTCGACAGGCCGCCCGCTCCTGGCCCATGCCATCATGCCACCGGCACAATATCCCGAGATCCGGTCGTAGCCGATCCGCCGGGCCTGCACCTCGGCATCAGCGACGCCGCCGTCGAACTCGTCGACAAAGATGATCGGGTGCTTGTAGTCGGCATAGTAGCCAAGGAAGGAGGATATCCCCTTTTGCCAGATGTTCAGGCTGCCAGGGATGTGGCCTCCTGCAAAGGCCGAAGGCCCCCTGATATCGACGAGCAGAGCCCCCTTCGAGGCCGCGTCGGCAACCTCGTCAGGGGAGAGAGGGCGAAGCGGCCGGGCGGCCGGCCACGAGAGGGGGAGGGCCTGCCCGGTTGTACCCTTCCATCACGGCAAAGTACGGCGGATAATAGTGGTGCTCCGCGACCTTGAGACGGATGAAGGCGTCCCGTCCGAGGAGGAGGGTGGGGTTCGTCCTCTTCTCGTACCCGATCGTCGTGAGGGGTCGGTCGGCGATCTCCCCGCCGCAGACAGACCCCTCTCCATGAGCCGGGCAGACGATGACGCCGTCGCCGAGGGGAAGGATCTTGTTCCAGAGAGAGTCGTGGAGTTTTCCCGCCATCTCGCCCAGGCGGTCCGGGAAAAAGTCGGTCCTGCCGACGTCGCCGGCAAAGAGGGCATCGCCGGTGAAGACGAGGAAGGGGTCGCGGGAGACCCGCATGTCAGTCAGCACGACTGATATACTCTCGTCGGTGTGACCGGGCGTCTCAAGGACGCCGAGGCGAAGAGGGCCGACGGCGAATTCGTCGCCTTCACGGACAGGGACGCCGTATGTGAAGTCCATCTGTGCCCCATGCAAAATCTGCGCCCCGGTCTTCTCTGCCAGTTCGAGGGACCCGACACAGTAGTCCTCGTTCCTGTGGGTCTCGAAGATATGGGTGATCGCAAGGCCGTGCCGCCGGGCAAGGTCCAGGTAGACGCCGGTGTCGCGCCGCGGGTCGATGACGGCCGCCTCTTTTCCTGCCCCGACCAGGTAGGAGTTGTGCGCCAGTCCCTCTGAAACGATTCTTTCGATGATCATGTCCCCTCGAGGAGGGGTATCGATCTCTCTATATAAACCTGCCCGGTGCCGCAGGTGGAGAAAAAGGGGAGGGATTTATCGCAGCCTGACCGCAGTCCCGTAGGCCATCAGTTCGGCGGCGCCGGGCATTGTCTCCGCGGTCGAGAACCTGAGGGCGATGACGGCGTCGGCGCCGAGTTTTTCGGCCTCTTTCTGCATCCTTTCGAGTGCGATCTCCCGTGCCTCGGAGAGCATCTCGGTGTAGGCCGTGATCTCCCCGCCGACCATGCCCTTCAACCCGCTCAGGATGTCACGCCCGATATTCTTTGCCTGTACAGTGTTGCCCACGACGAGGCCGAGCACTTCGAATTCGTGGCCTGGGATGGATTCATTGGTTGTGATAATCATTGAAATTTCACCAGAATTTACAGGAAACCTTTGGCATGGTACGATATATGCTTTCTTCACCGGGAGGTCATCCCAAAACTCTCGTTCATTCCTCCTATCACTGCATGCGGGGTTCTGGAGAATATCTCCTGCTGGGGTCGATGTCTCCCCTGAATTCCATGACGAGCGGTGCGAACTCCTCGCCTTCCCCACACTCTCCACCGGGGGACTACGCCCCCGGACCCCCGATCCAGGATAGGGCAGGGGAAGGATAGACCCTGCACTCTGAAGGGGGCTGCCACCCCCTCCCTATCGTAATGGTGGGGGGTGAGAGCGCCAGCGAGCATGAGAAAGCCGAAGGCTTTCGAGACCGGGGGGTGAAACCCCCCGGCACAGAAACCAGAACAGAATTTTTCAGAACTGAATGTGAGTCCTGTCATCAACGTGACCGAGGGTTCTGATCTGTTTGGGGATGACCTCCGGGATTGGTCCGTCCGTCGTTTCTGGAGAGATCCTCTGGATCGGTGGCTCTGCCCGGGGTCTGGCCGCTTGAAAATGAAATGTTTTCACGCGCTCCCTGCCTTCTACATCAGGATAGCGCCGGGGACGGCAATACGCTCATCACGATCTTCTCTTCGGCCTATCCTGTACCGAGACTACGAAAATATTCGCAGCCTTAAAAAGCACTATATCCCACCCGGACAATCACAGGGTGATGGAAAAGATGCATGACAGACCATGGCCGGCCGTCCTGGCACTCGTTGCACTCCTCTGCGGTGCGGTGCTCATCGCAGGGTGTACCGGCACCGACAGCGGCAAAGAGTTGAATGAGACGCCCGGCGGAACGGTGAGCGAGACAGTGACCGCCGGGATCACCGGCACCGGCACCGGCACCGTGACCTACATCGACCTCGAAGGCGGGTTCTACGGGATCGTCGCCGTCGACGGCACGCGGTACCTCCCCCTGGATCTCGACCCTGCGTTCGAGCAGGACAACCTCTCCGTGAGGTTTACCGTCGAGAAAGTGGACGTCGCCACCATCCAGCAGTGGGGGACGCCGGTGAAGGTGATATCCATCGAGCGGGCCTGAAGAGCACAGGCCCGCCCTCACACGTACACGTCACGGTCCTGTTCTCCTGGAGAAGCGGCGTGCTTCTCCGGCATGCCCGCACCGTCCTCCGGGATGACGCACCGGACGCCGGCGATCTCGCCGATGATCACCGGGAGCCCGTAGACTTCCTCGATCACGTCGGCCGTGACGACCTCGCGGTCGCCGTGGACGTAGATCCTCCCGTCTTTCAGGAAGATAAAGCGGTCCGCGTACCTGAGCGCCTGGTTGAGGTCGTGCATCGTCATCACCGCCGCGATATTGTGCTGGCGGACGACCTGCAAAATGATGGAAAGGATCTCCACCTGGTTTTTGAGGTCCAGGCTGCTCGTCGGTTCGTCGAGGAGGAGGACCTTCGGTTCCTGCACGAGGGCCCGCGCGATCGCGACCTTCTGGAGTTCGCCGCCGCTCATCTCGTCGATGTAGGAGAGGCGGAGACGGTCCATCGAAAGACGGTGGAAGACAGCGTCGACGATCTTGAGGTCGCGCCCGGTGACGTCCCACCCGATATGGGGGCGGCGACCGAGGAGGACCGCGTCGAACGCGGTCAGCCGACCGGTCTCCACCCGCTGGGGGACATATCCTACTCTTCTGGCGATATCCATCTGGTCAAGGCGGCAGAGGTCTTCGCCGTCGAGGTTGACGACGCCCCCTTTCGGGCGGAGGATCCGGTTGAGACACTTGAGAAGCGTCGTCTTCCCGACACCGTTCGGGCCGAGGATCGCAACGACCTCGCCGGCATTGATCGAGAAGGCGATCTTGCTGAGCACCTCGCGGTTCTTGTAGAGGAAACAGAGTTCTTCGACAGAGAGAATCATCGACGATACCCCCGCAGGAGCAGGTAGATGAAGACCGGCGCTCCCATGAACGCCGTCAGGACAGCAACAGGAAGGACATACGGCGCCACGATAAGTCGGGCGACGGTGTCGGAGGCGAGAAGGAGGAGGCCGCCCATCACGCATGACCCCGGGATCAGGTAACGCTGGTCGTCGCCGATGATCCGCCTCGTCATGTGCGGACAGACCAACCCCACGAATCCGATCACCCCGAGGAACGAGACGATCACGGCGGAGACGAGCGCCGCGACGACCATGCCGACATTCCGCACCCTCTCGACATTGACGCCGAGCCCTTTTGCTGTCTCGTCACCGGCGTCGATGGAGTTGTAGTTCCAGCGGTTCGCAGTGAAGAAGATACAGGCCCCTGCGACGACGAGGGCCATGACCCCGAGTTCCTGCCAGTTGATCCGGCCGACGTCGCCGAAGGTCCAGAAGACGACTGCGGCAAGCTGGGTATCGTCGGCGAAGTACTGGAGAAACATCGTCCCGGCCGTGAAGAGGGAGGAGAGGGCGACGCCCGCGAGGACCATCACTTCGGGAGACCCCCCGCGTATCCGGGAGATCAGGAGGATCACGGCGGTGGCAAGGAGGCAGAAGACGAATGCCACCATCGTTGTCAGGTAGGGGTTGTTGAGGGTGACGGCGTTGGCGACCCTCGACTGCATCTGTCCGGTGCCGAGGAGGATGACCGAGACGGCCGCCCCGAAGGCGCCGGCATTCGAGATGCCGAGGGTGAAAGGCGACCCGAGCGGGTTCCTGAGGATCGACTGCATCGCGACCCCGGCCACCGAGAGGCCGACGCCGGCGACGATCGCGGCGAGCGCCTGGGGGAGGCGGATGTTCCAGATGATCCGGTCCCAGTTGCCGGGCTCGCTCGTGGCGATGCCGGGGTGAAGAAGTGCGTTGATCCGGTCGATGGACCCGTTCACGATGGAAAGAAAGACGTCGTACGGGGGGATACTGACCGCGCCGACGGAGATGGATATGATCAGGAGGATAAAAAGGAGGGCGAGTCCCCCGAGAACCCAGAGGTACTTGCGCCGCACGTATCCCAGGTAGTCCGCGGGGATAGTCCCGTCTGCAAAGTGCACGTCTCTACATCCTCCTTTGCGATCTCGTGCCGCAGATCATGTATCACACCGAAATCTGTGTGAAGCCGAGGTCCCTGTACTGGCCGTTCAGGTCGCCGAAGGCTGGTTTGCCGATGAAGAAGGTGTAGATCTCGTCAGCCTTCTTCACCGGGTCGACATCGGCGAACCGGTCGGGGTAGAGGGTCTTCCCGATGAAGTACGCGTCGGCAAGCACGGTCTCGTAGTTCGTGTTGTAGAAGTTGTACGGGAGGACGCCGTAGACCCTGCCTTCCTTCGACGCGGAGAGGCCCCGCAGAGCGGTGTCGGTCTTCAAATCACCGATCGCCCCATCGCTGTCCATCTGGATGGTGCCGACGTCGACGAAGATATACTCGGGGTTCCAGTCGACGAGCGCCTCTTTTGCCACATCGGCGTGCGCCGTGCCCATGCCTGCGGCGACGTTCTTTGCGTGCACCCAGAGGAACGGCGGGTAGGCCGGTTCGGTGGAGATGATGCCGTGGGCGCCTGCCGAGGAGATGCCGCCGACGTAGACGGTCTTCTGTTCGGCTTCGGGGATGTCGCCGGTCCGGCGCTCAAGGTCGGCCATCGTCGCCTCGATATAGGCGATCACCTCTTCGGCCCGGTCCTGCTTCCCGAGAACGTCGCCCATCACGCGGAGGCCGCCGTACATCTCGGCCTTCTCGGCGTCGTTCCGCAGGGATCCGTACGGGAACGCCACGACCGGGATGCCGGTCTTCTCCTGCAGTTTGTCGGCCTCGGCGGCGCTCGTCCCGTACGCCGTGCCGGTAGAACCGGTCTTGAAGATGAGGCTCGGGGAGATCGCGAGGATCTTCTCCGGGTCGTCCTTGCCCCTGAACTCGCCGATCAGGGGGAGTTTCTTGAACTGCGACCCGTAGGCGATGGCATAGGGGCGGCCTTCAATCGCCTGATCTTTCTTTTCGATGCTGTCGACACCGATGGTCAGGTCCTGACTCTGCAGGTACACGAGGTAGCGGAGACATCCCGACCCGGAACAGACGACGCTCTCAGGGGGCGACGGGACGGTGACAGTCCGGCCGAAGCCATCGGTGAGGGCGATCTCGGAGGACTGCGCAGGGGTGACCGCAGGAGTCTCCTGGACGGTCGATGAACTCCCCATGCAGCCTGCAACGGTAATCAGGGCCACAAAGAGCGCCGCCGCGACAATACTATTTTTCATATTCGTGCTATAATCGCCTCGCTGGCACATACAAAAATAATACGATAACATACCTATTTTAAATTATGTAATGAGTATCATGAAAAATATTTTAAAAATGGTGAATTTGTAGCACTAATATGTTGAAGGATGCACATGGGGGCCCGGCTGATATCGGGCCCAATCCGGGCACGCTACGCCGCTCGACAGTGCAGGTGTCGGCGATGGCGTCTCCAATGCCTTAGGGACAGACTCCCTGTCCCCGCCCCGGGGATGCCATCGTCGGGAGCAGGATCAGGCAGAGCATTTTTATCCTCCCGTCCCGGACTACCCCCTATGAGACGCGGGACCGCGTACATCACCTTTGCCGGACGGTCTGTCTGGGCGCTCCTCAACACCTACCATGCCGTCCTGCGGGAGGGGAGGTGCCTCCCCGACAAGGTCCATATCATCGCGGAGACGCCGTGCATGCCAGGCACGGCCGCGGCCACCGAAGGGATCGGGATCATCTCGCGGCGGTACGGGATCTCGCCTCCTGTTTCGGTGACCTCGGTGCCGTGCGGCGACTTTGCCGGGGCGACCGGGACGGTTCTCGACCTCGCCCGCAACCGCGTCGCGGAGGGGTACGAGATCGCCCTCGACATCACGCCGGGCAGGAAGGCCCTCATCGTCTCGGCCTGCCTGGCCCTGGCCGACGCCGGCATCGCCCCGGCACACATCTTCTACCTCGGTCTCCAGGGCGGCGGGCCCCTTCCCCTCCCGCACCCGATGATCCCGCTCCACCTCCAGACCCTCCACGACCTTGCAGGAGGAGCCTGATGCCGGGCGCCAGCGAGGTGATCGAGGGCAGGGAACTGGCCGTCCTTGCAAACCTCTTCGCCGAGGGCTTCACCCTCTCGTACCCGGTCTATGAGGCCGATCTCCTCTCCGCCCGTCCTTCTGGGGATGGATATGCGATCACGGTCCTCTGCCGGTACGAGGACTTCTTCGACGGTGCCGAACGTTTCGGGGAGCATGCACAGGAGATGCCCCTCTTCACCGACTTCGAGGAGTGCCTCCTGGCGAGCGGGATCACCGCCTACGAGAACCTCGACGAGTTCGTGACACGGGCCGACCTGTATCGTGGCCTCAGGAAGGACGTGTACTACGGTGTCGACACCAACCTCCTGTACCACCGGTTCGTCACCGTCACCGGCGCCCTGCAGCCCGAAGAGACGGTCCTGGTCGACGTGGTCAGGCAGGAGATCGAGTACGTCATGAACCACAAATACTCGGCCCGCCTGATCGGCGAACTCATCGCAAGCGCCCCGGAAAAAGAATGGATCATCGGCGAGTTCGAGAACAGGCGGAAGAAGAAGTCGAGAAAGGCGGCATACAGTGCGATGGCCGAGTACAGGGCGCTCCGCGACCGCGCCATCCTCCTCGAATCGGGCCAGAAGGCCACCCATGCCACGCGGGAGAACGACCAGTTCATCGTCCGGGCGCTCAGGCGGTTCGAGGAGGAACGTTTCAGCCTCCCCGTCCTCCTCACCGCCGACGCTGCGATGGCCGACCTCTGCGACGCCGGCGGCCTCGAGTACTTCCTCTTCAGGGCGCCGTACCATGCACGGCCGCGGACGGTCTCCCCCCAGGCGCTCCTCGGCTTCATCGCCGACCTCGCGGTGACCTTCGGGGTCGTGGAGATCGAGGGGACCTGCATCTTCAGCGAGTACGGCGGCAAGGGCAACGATGCCGATGCCTTCAAACTAACATTCATAGATGAGCATCTGCATACAGAGTTTGCACTGGACGTGGACGTATGCAGGCATCTTCTGGCTCTCGGAATAGAGAGGTAAAGGCCCTCCTCTTTGACATGGACAACACGCTCTGGGACTTCGTCACCGCAAAGCAGGCGGCATGCCATGCAGTCGTGGATTTTCTCAAAGTGGGCGACGGCGAAGACCTCTACCAGTACTTCAGGAGGCCGGGGGTCGGTTTCGAGGACCCGGAAAACATCCTCGACTATATCAGGGACATCAACGCACCTGCCGCGTCATTTCCCCGCTGCTGCACCGTCTACGAGAAGACGAAACTCGCCGCCATCAGGCCGTACGAGGGGGCGGCCGAGACCCTGGCCGCTCTTTCCGACGCGGGTATCCCCCTTGCGATCGTCACCGACGCCCACTCCTCCCAGGCAAAGAGGAGGCTTGAGAAGGCCGGGCTCAGCGAGTACTTCGCCTGCATCGTCACCCCCGACATCTCGGGGCAGAGAAAGCCCGACCCAGCGTCATTCCTTTACGCCCTCAGGGCCCTCCCTGCCGACGCCGCGGAGGCGATGGTCGTCGGCGACAGCATCAGGCGCGAAATCGAACCGGCGCAGGGCCTGGGCATGAAGACGGCCTATGCCCTGTACGGCGACAGGAGCGACGGTCCCGCGCCCCTCATCTGCAGGCCGGACTTCGTGCTCCACGATATCAGGGACCTCATAGAGATCCTGGGGATCTGAAGAGGGGACGCGGTAAAAATCTTCATACGCCTGCCGGTCTGGCAGGCGGTGGTTCGGCATTTTTTCCAGGGGACTCCCTCGAAAAACTACGGTTTTCTCATGCTCCCTTCGGTCGCAGCCACCAGAACCCCCTCAGGATAGGGGTGGGGCCACTCTCCACCCTCAGGATCTTTGGATCTGTCTTCCCGGAGCCTATCCTAATTTGGGGGTCCGGGGGCTTGCCCCCGGTACACTCTATGGGGAAGGCGGTTGATCTGCGCTCTTTTCCGGGGGGCAGAGCCCACCGGTCCCCCCATCTTTAGGATAGAGGGGATGGCAATCTCCGTCCCGAGAGATTTATCCCCTGCCCCCCGGATACGATCATTTTCTCAGTCCAGATTGAACTCGGTCGCCTCTTTGGTGAGGAAGTACCCGAGGACCGTCCTGATGATGACGATGCTGCCGAGGAAGAGGATCTCCTCCTGCGAGGGCGTGACAAGGGTCTGGAGGATGTCGGCGGCGATGAGAAAGTCCAGGCCGAAGACGATTTTTATGGTGAAGTCCCGCCTGATGTCGCCGTACCCGAAGGGGCGCCCGAGCACCTCCTTCCCCAGCGTCTCCGCAGCCGCCCTGATCCCGCCGTAGATGATGATGACGGCCCCGATAAGGCTGAAGGCGTTGGCGGCCGCGTCGTAGACCTCGAGGAGCATGTACGCCACCGGAGGCGATGCGGCGGCATCAATCTTCTGATCCATACCCCTCCGAAATCCTTATCTGAGCCCCGCGTCATCCTCACGCCTGAGAAATCATGGGACCTATTCATGTCGATGGAAAAAACAAAGGTACTATCTTCCTCTACGCCCTGAGCACCTGCGGGTGGTGCGCAAAGACCAAAGAACTTCTCACCACACTGGGAGTGGCTTTCGACTATGTCTTTGTCGACATGCTCCCGAAGGACGAGATGGAGCAGACCTATTCAGAGATGCTGCAGACCTGCAACCCCCTCGGCTCGTTCCCGACACTCGTGATCAATGGGAAGGCGATCATCGGCTACCAGGAGAACGAGATCAGGGAGGCCCTCGCGGAATGATCCCTGACGAGCAGGTCGAAAAGGAATATCTCCGCCTGAAAAAGGAGGCCGAGGCCGGGGGGTACCGCCTCAACCCTGACAGGGAGTTCGTCGCTGGACTGGTCAGGGGCCTCCTGACCAACAGGGAAAGGTACGGCTACCCTGCCTGCCCGTGCCGCCTCGCCGCCGGGGACAGGGAGAGAGACCTCGACATCATCTGCCCCTGCGACTACCGCGACCCCGACCTCACTGCGTACGGGGCCTGCTACTGTGCCCTCTATGTCTCTGCAGAGGTCGCATCAGGGAAGGCAGTGGCCAGGCCGGTTCCCGAACGCCGACCGCCGGGCGGGCCGAAAAAAGGAGAGGCACGCCCTTCCGGCGGGGTCGCCGGGTCTCTTCCCCTCCCGGTCTGGCGCTGCAGGGTCTGCGGCTATCTCTGCGCCCGGGAGAACCCCCCTGAGATCTGCCCGATCTGCAAGGCGGGAAAAGACCGGTTCGAGCGTTTCATCTGAGATGCGTCACTCGTCGTCCTCACCGAGGAGCGCCCGGAAACGCCTGACCGACAGGTCGAGGTAGGTCTGCTCCTTCTCGATCCCGATAAAGCGGCGGCCGAGGAGGCATGCGGCAATCCCGGTCGTCGAACTCCCGGCAAAGGGGTCGAGCACAAGGTCGTCCTCATAGGTGCTCGCCAGGATCACGCGCTGAAGAAGCGCAAGGGGTTTCTGGGTCGGGTGCTTCCCCTCCTTTTTCTCCGAGCGTTTCGGGGTCGGGACAGACCAGACAGAGCGCATCTGCTTGCCCGGACGTTTCAGGACGTCGTAGTCCCATCCGCCGTGCTTCATCTCGTCATAATTGAAGGTATGGCGTCCCTCTCCCTTCCGCGCCCAGATCAGGGTCTCATGACTCGCCGTGAAGACCCGCGTGCTCAGGTTGGGAGGGGCGTTCGGCTTGAACCAGCAGATATCATTGAGGATATGGAAGCCGAGGCTCTGGAGGGCATAGCCGCAGGCGTAGATCGAGTGATAAGTGCCGCTGATCCAGATCGTCCCGCCGTCCCTGAGAAGGCGGCTGCAGGCCTCTATCCAGCGGCAGTGAAAATCAAAGTCCTCCCTGATCCCGCCGCTCCGGTCCCACGCGCCCTTGTCGACGGGCGCCCTCCTCCCGCTCTGGCAGGTGAAACCGCCGTTCGAGAGGTTGTACGGCGGGTCCGCAAAGATGAGATCGACGGAGCCCGCAGGCATGGCATTCATGCACTCGACAGAATCGCCATGGTAGAGGGTCACGCCGTCGCAGGAGTAATAGGGTTGCATCATGCCACCGGTCTGCATAGACATTGCCCTCCTGAAAGATGACATTTCCCATCTGAAACCGGGCATCCGCGATATTCTCATCTAGTTGGCACGACCACCCCTATTGAAGGATCATGGAGAACCACGAAGTTCAGGATATGATGCGCCTGATGGCGTCAAAGATCACCTCTATCGCCGACAGGATCGCGGACACAGAGGTGGAATCCCTTTTGCAGGAACTTCTCTGTGCAAAGAGGATCTACGTCCTCGGCGCAGGCCGCTCAGGTCTGGTTGCAAAGGCATTTGCAATGCGGCTGATGCACCTCGGCCTGCAGTCCTTTGTCGTCGGCGAGACGATCACACCGGCCATGCAGGCCGGAGACGTGCTCGTCGTCTTTTCCGGGTCAGGGAAGACGAAGACCGTCGCCGAACTCGCCGAGACCTCGAAGGAGATCGGCGGCCGGGTCTGCCTGATCACCTCCAACAAGGACTCCCGGATCGGGAAGATCGCCGATTGCATGGTCGAGATCGAGAGCCACCGCGACGAGGTGAAGGACGACTCCGTGGAGTTCGAGATCAGGCAGATGATGGGCGAACACAAGTCTTTCGCCCCGCTGGGCACGATCTTCGAGACGGCATGCATGGTCTTCTCCGATGCGATCGTCTCCCGCCTGATGGAGATCACGGAGACAGACGTCGAAGCACTCAAATGCAGGCACGCCAATATCGAGTGACCGGCATATGACTGGGTACAGGTTTGCAGAAAGGGTCCGCGGGATCGAGATCTCGGGGATCAGGCGGATGTTCGAGGGGGCGGGAAAGGACGCCATCAATCTCGGCCTCGGCCAGCCCGACTTCCCGACTCCGGCGCACGTCCGCGAGGCGGGGATTCAGGCGATCCGCGACGGGATGACCGGGTACACGACGAACTCCGGCGTCCCCGAGTTGAGAGAGGCGATCTCGGAGAAGTTCAGGCGCGAGAACGGTCTCACCTACGCACCCGACCAGGTGATCGTCACCGCGGGCGCAAGCGAGGCCCTGCACATCGTGATGCAGGCCCTGGTGGAGAAAGGGGACCGCGTCCTGATGGCCGATCCCGGCTTTGTCTCGTACGCGGCCCTTGCAACCCTTGCAGGAGGCAGGCCGGAGGGCGTCCCTCTCGACGCCACCCTCCATATCGACGTGGAGGCGGCGAAGGAGCGGATGGACGGCGCGCGCCTCTTCGTGCTGAACACCCCGGCAAACCCGACAGGCATGGTGGAGAGCGAGGAGTCGATCAGGGCGCTGGTGGAGTACGCCGCCGATACGGGCGTGACCATCGTCTCCGACGAGGTCTACGAGCACTTCACCTACGGGAAACCCCACGTGAGCGCGGCCCGCTTCGGCGAGGACGTAATCACGATCAATGCCACCTCGAAGACCTACTCCATGACCGGGTGGCGCCTCGGCTACATGGCCGCACCGAAGGCGGTGATCGAGGAGTGCATCAAGGTCCACCAGTACTGTCAGGCCTGCGCCACCTCGATCTCGCAGTACGCCGGCCTTGCCGCCCTGACCGGCGACCAGACACTGGTATCGGCGATGCGGGAGGAGTACAGGGCGCGGCGCGACCTCGTCTGCAACGGCCTTGCCGACCTCGGCCTCTCCTTCCCCGAGCCAGAAGGCGCGTTCTATGCCTTCGTGCCGATGGAGGCGGACCTCTTCGCCAGGATCATCGCGAAAGGCGTGATCATCGTGCCGGGCACGGCCTTCGGCACGCGCGCACCCGCGTATGCCAGGCTCAGTTATGCCGCCTCGCAGGACGATCTGCGGCGTGCCCTCGGCCGGATCAGGGAAGCGGTCGATGAGGCTTAACGTAGTCCCGAACAAACAGGTGATCGTATGGTAAAGGAGTTGCTGAGGAAATTATCCAACGCCCACGGGATTTCCGGGAGCGAAGGAAGCGTTGCGGCGGTGATCAGGGAAGAGGTCGCCCCGTACGTCGACGAGATCAGGGAGGACACGATGGGGAACCTCATCGCGGTGAAGAAGGGCGATGACTTCTCTATCCTGCTCGCGGCCCATATGGACGAGATCGGGCTGATGGTCAAGTACGTCGATGAGAAGGGCTTTGTCAGGTTCGTCACCATCGGCGGCTGGTTCGACCCGACTCTCTATGCCCAGCGGGTGATCCTCCACGGGACGAAGGGGCCGGTGTACGGCGTCGTCGGCGGCAAGCCCCCCCATGTGATGAAGGAGGAGGACCGGAAGAAGCCCCTGAAGGTGGACGACATGTTCATCGACGTCGGCGCCACCTCTCCCGAGGACGCGGAAGCGCTCGGCATCGAGGTCGGGACGCCGGTCACCGTCGACCGCGCGTTCACCGAACTTGCGAACGGCAGGGTGACGGGCAAGGCCTTCGACAACAGGGCCGGCTGCGTGATGCTGATCAAGACCCTCCAGACGGTGCAGTCGCCGCACACCATCTACGGCGTCTTCACGGTGCAGGAGGAGGTCGGGCTGAAGGGCGCGAAGACCGTCGCCTACTCCCTCAACCCTGACTGCGCCATCGCCACCGACACCACCATTCCGGGCGACCACCCGGGCATCGAGAAGAAGGACGCCTCCCTCCAGATGGGCGAGGGGCCGGTCATCACCATCGTCGACAGCAATGGCCGGGGCCTCATCGCCAACAAGAAGGTCATCGCCTGGCTGCGTGCGGCCGCGGCCGGGAAGGAGATCAAGGTGCAGCTCGAGGTCGGGAAGGGCGGCACGACCGACGCCACCTCCATCCACCTGGAGCGCGGCGGCATCCCCTCCACCACACTGAGCATCCCGACCCGCTATATCCACTCGCCTGTCGAGGTGCTCGACATGAAGGACATCGAGGGAGGCATCGCCCTCCTCGTCGAGGCCCTGAAGTCGAAGCCCGACTTCTAATCTTTTTTTGATGTTTTTAGAGCCGTTTCCAGGACTCTCTGCAAATTTAAATCAGGATATTTCATGTTCTGGATTGCCTGTGCCGGGGGGCTGCCGCCCCCCAGACCCCCTGCCATTAGGATAGGGGGCAGGATGCTAATCTTCCTCAATTTCCATGCTCTGTCTTCCCGGGACCAATCCTGAGCGGGGGTCCGGGGGCGTAGTCCCCCGGCAGGCAGTATGGGGAAGACAGTTGATCCCCGCCACTATCTCGCAAATACTGCCCCACGATAACCGGTTATGGTGGAAAGGAGGGATCACCCCCCCAAAAAAGACTCTTCACTCCCTGTCCGGCACGACGTCCAGGCTGACGTCGACGTTCCTGACCGAGTGGGTGAGGGCGCCCATGCTGATGATGTCGGCCCCGGCACCGGCATAGAGGGGAAGGGTGGCGCGGGTGATCCCGCCCGAGATCTCGACGACCACCCTCTCCCTCAGGCCCGCGGCCATGAGGGCGGCCACCGCCGACCTGACCGCCTCGGGCGTCATGTTGTCCAGGAGGACGATGTCGGCGCCGTACTCCGCCGCCCTGACGGCGTCTTTTGCCGACTCCACCTCGACCTCCACCTTGTGGTAGGGGGAGTGCGCCTTCGCCCGCCGCACCGCCTCCTCCAGGCCCACCAGGGCGAGGTGGTTGTCCTTGATCATGACCATATCGGAGAGGGAGAAGCGGTGCGACGCGGCGCCGCCGAGCACAGCGGCCTTCTTGTCAAGTGTCCTGAGGCCGGGGCAGGTCTTCCTGGTGGAGGCGACCCGCACCGCCGGGTTGACCGCCCGCACCGCGTCCACAGCCTCGCGTGCCGCGGTCGCGATCCCGCTCATCCGCCCCATGATATTGAGGGCCGTCCTCTCGGCAACGAGGACCGCGCGGGCCGGCCCCCTGATCTCCATGACGACCGTCCCCGCGGCCACTCTCTCGCCGTCCCTCACAGGGGTGACGACGCCGGCGCCGAGGTGGGAGAAGAGGAGCGCCGCCTCCTCCAGGCCGGCGATGACGCACGCCTCCTTCGCCCTGATCACGGCCGATGCCGTGAGGTCCGCAGGGATGACGGCATCGCAGGTGATATCGCCGAAGGGGGTGTCCTCCTCCAGGAAGGAGAGGAGCATACGTGCATCGACCATTCTCTTCTACCTCTTGAGTGCGATCATCCTCTCGATGGCACGGCGCGCCCCGGCGGCGACGGTCTCGTCAACCGCCACGCGGTGCTTCCCGGCCTTCAGGGCCACGAGCACGTCCTCGACCGTCGTCATCTTCATATCGGCGCATTCGGTGCCCTCGACCGCGTGGAAGGCGGCGTCCGGGAAGACCCGGCCGAGACGGTAGGTCATCGCCTCCTCGGTGAGCACCGTCCACTGCGGGTGGAGGTGGGCCTGCCGCACCATCCCGCCTGTGGAGGCGACAAGGTCTGATGCCGCCTGCACCTCGGGACTGCACTCGGGATGGCAGACGACCGCGTCGCCCTGCGCCCGTCCGGCCTCGACGTCGGCAAGGGTGAACCGCAGGTGCACCGGGCAGTGGCCGTCCGCAGGCAGGGGCAGGACCGTCTTCTCGGGCACCTGACCCCTCACATAGGAGGCGAGGTTGGCGTCCGGCCCGACGAAGACCACGTCCTCGTCGAGAGACCTGACCACGTCGACGGCATTCGCCGAGGTGCAGGTGATGTCTGCCTCCGCCTTGCACTCGGCCGTCGAATTGACGTACACCACCACGGCCGCACCGGGGTGGCCAGACCGCGCCTCCCTGATCATCTCGGGCGTCAGCGCCCGTGCCAGGGGACAGGTCGCCTCCCTGGCCGGGAGGAGGACGGTCTTCGTCGGGTTCAGGATCTGGGCGGTCTCTGCCATGAAGTCGACGCCGCAGAGGACGATCACGTCGGCATCGGTATCTTTCGCCTTGATCGCGAGTTCGAGACTGTCGCCGACGAAATCGGCGACGTCCTGCACCGCAGGCACCTGGTAGTTGTGGGCGAGGACCACCGCATTCCTCTCCTCCTTCAGCCTGCGGATCTCGTCGGCTATCATGTCCCTATCCTCATCGGCTCGTCAAGATTTTTGAGCAGGGTCACGATCGAGAGAGCGGCAAGATAACTGGTCGCCGGGTTGTCAGGGCTCGGCAGGTTCCGCACCGTGATCGTGGCGTCCCCGAAGTCCCCTTCGATGAAGATCTCGTGCACATTCCTGTCCACCTCGGGGTCGGCCCAGAGTTCCACGTCCACCGTGCGGCCGGCGGCGAGTTCGAGGGCGACAGAGACATTGGTGTTCTTCGGGTAGTGCTTGATGCACTCGTTTGCCGCTCCCGAGAAGAGGAGTGTACGCTCGTCACACTCGATATTGAGGGAACGGGGGTTCTTCGTCGTCCGCAGAAGGAGGCGGTGGATCCCGGAGATCTGCCCGATCTTGAGGTTGTCAAGACCGAAGATCGCGCCGCTCGGGATGTAGATCTTCCTGCCGAGAGACCGGGCGAGGTCATTGACCGCGTCCCGGAACTGCTTCTCGGCAAAGGCACCGACACTCATCACCACAAGGTCCTTGCCGTGCTCAAGGATCCGGGCGGCATGTGCCTGGGCGGCGGCGACCGAGGCCGCCTCCACAACGATGTCAAAATCTGCGCTGAGGAACTCTTCGATATCCCGGAATACCCTTGCGTTGCAGAGGTTCCCCAGCTCCTCCGCACGCTCGGGCATCTGGTCATACAGGGCGACAATCTCGACTCCTACATGGTTTTTGACGATTATATTTGCGATATTGCCGCACCCCAGCAGGCCTATCGTGAGCATTCATATATGATAGGCAGAAGCAGGGTTAAGCATTGTGATGAAAATCGTGATGAACCCCCCGATACCTCCGCAAGTATCAGAAAGGGTGCCTTTGTCTGCAGAATGATAAGGTCGGGCGCCCCAGTACGTACCAATGGACCGGCTCACTGATCAGCGGGTGTACATCGAGACCTACGGGTGCACCTACAACCACGCGGACACCCTCAGGCTGGCCGGGATACTCCGGAACCAGGGCTGCACGATCGTCTCCGACCTGGGGTCTGCGGACGCCGTCGTCATCAACACCTGCACCGTCATCGGCTGGACAGAGAGGCATATGCTCAGGAGGATACGGGCATGCGCCGGGCGCACCCTCTATGTCACCGGGTGCATGCCTGTTGTCCAGAGGGAGGAGATCCTCGCCGCCGCCCCGGACGCGCGGGTCATCCTCCCCGACGAGATCGAGCGGCGCTTTTGCGGAAGGTGTACGAAGGGGAAGGACGGCATCGGGATCGTCCAGGTCGCGGCCGGGTGCGCGGGGAGGTGCGCGTACTGCATCACCAGATTCGCCCGCGGCCCCCTGCGGAGTCGTTCGATGAATGATATCTGCAGGGAGGTTGGGGTCCTCGCAGAGGAGGGGGCCTGTGAGGTCCAGTTCACCGCGCAGGACGTGAGCGCCTGGGGAATGGACACAGGCGAAGCGCTCCCTGATCTGGTCCGCGCCGCCAGTGCAGTGCCGGGAAACTTCAGGGTCCGCCTGGGCATGATGAACCCGGCGACTGTGAAGCGTATCCTGGTCCCCCTCGCGGAGGCGTGCCGGGACGAGAAGGTCTTCTCCTTCCTCCATCTTCCTGTCCAGTCGGGGTCGGACGCCGTGCTGGCGGGAATGGCGCGCGGCTACACCGTGGCCGAATACGAGGGTATGGTCGCCACATTCAGGGAGATCTGCCCGGACGTCAGGATCTGCACCGACTTTATCGTCGGCTACCCGACAGAGACCGAGGAGGACTTTGCCGGGACTCTCGCCCTCCTCCGGAGGGTCAGGCCGGAGAAGGTGAATGTGACGCGCTACTCGCCGCGGCCCGGCACGGCGGCGGCGGCCCTGAAGGCGCAGCCGGAAAGGATCGCAAAGGAGAGGTCGCGTCTCCTCGACGCCGCCGCAAAGGCGATCTATGCCGAGCAGAATGCCGGTCTCGTCGGGACGACCGTCGAGGCGTTGGTCACCGCACGGAAGAAGGGGGGGTCATGGGTGGCGCGGGACCGGGCGTACCGCGAGATCGTCGTACCCGGCGACTTCAGGCCCGGCGAATGGCTTTCCGTCGAGATCACCGGGAACAGGACTGTCTACCTGACAGGGGTGCCGAAAGACACTATACGGGTGCCGACAACCAGATTGTAAGGAAGAGATAGCATGGACGAGATCGAAGCAGGGTATGCCGCGCTCATCAGGACGATTGGCGAGGCGCAGAAGGAGAAGGAAAAGCGTGCCGGGGAACTTGCCGGGCAGGAGGGTGCTCTCCTCGCCAGGATGGCCGGGATGGCGGCGCCCCTTGTCGGGCAGATCGGCATGAACCTCCTGAAGAAGGGGCGGCAGGACCAGAAGGGGGAGATCTTCAACGCCGAGTATTACCGCGAGAAGATGATCGTCCTCGGCAAGACAGAACCGATGCCGTACAGGCCTGACGACCCGACAAAAAAGGTGAACGACCAGTTCTGCGCCCTCAACGAGAAGGGGGAGTTCGTCGAGTTGATGTATTCTTCTGACGGCCAGACCATCGACTCGTACACCTGCCCCCTCGGCCCCGAGGACGCCTTCGGGATCTATGGCTACGAGGCCATGCTCATGCTCTACCGGGCGCTCAGGGAGTACCTGAAAGGGGAGGAGGAACTCGTGGCTGCGCTCGGCACGACCGTCGAGTTCCTCAGGACCGAAAAAAAGGAATGACGCGGCAACGGTCGCCGCCGCATATTTTTCTTACTTCCAGGAGAACATCGGGAAGGCCGGCCTGAGGGGGTCGTTCTCCTCCAGGGACGAGAGCTTGAACGAACGGCCGAACTCCCGGCCTTCGCTGTTTTTGTAGGTGACGACAGCCTTGATCTCTTCGGCCATCGCGGGCAGGGCATAGGCGTACTCCGCATCGACGCCGAGGCCTGTCACGTCGAACTCAAGGTTCATGGGGACGAGAGCGACATGGATCGCCTCTGCCGGGGCGTTTCCTCCGTTGACGACAACGACCGACTTTGCATCGTCGGAGAGCTGGCAGGTGACTGCAGGGAGGTTCTTCGTCTCGGTCATGATCTGCAGGCACATCGCAGCGGTCATAAGGACGACGAAGATCGAGACTCCCATGAAGACG